>JANLWV010000247.1:0-12924 GCA_031364765.1 Vicinamibacteria bacterium | reverse complement strand
TGAACCGCGCGTAGTGGATGGCCGCGGGGTTTGGCAGGTAATCGGGAAAACGCAGGTGAATGCAGTCGTGGATGGTCACCACGGCTTTGGTGCCGAGCAGCAGGGGCAGGACGTAGTGGGGCTCGTGAAGCAGATCGATTTCGAGTTTGCGAAGTTGCCGGGGCAGACTCCAGTGCTCGCGCAGGGAATAACCCGGCGATTCGTCCACGACCGGGACGAAGGTCTCCGAGAGATCCTTGAGGGTGGGCACGTCCTCGTGATGACAGAAGAGGAAATAAGTGTTCTCGTGGTCGATCAGCGCGAGGGCGCGGACGATGTTCCGCACATACGTGCCGATGCCGTAGTCCCGCCACTTGCGGGCATCAATCGCGATTCTCGCCACGGGCCGAAGGTAACACGGGTCCGGCCGCCAAGGCGAAAAAAGAAGGGCGGTTCGCTGCCTTCACGGAGTGAAGGAGGAACCGCCCCCAAGGTGATCAGCACGAGGCCGCCTGGCCTCAATTGCTTCCGCCTTTACGCGACTTTGACTTCGATGGACCGAGGCTTGGACTGCTCGGCCACTGGAACGGTGATGGTCAGGACACCGTCCTTGTAGTCGGCCTTGACCTTGGACGCGTCGGCCGACTCAGGCAACGTGAACGCGCGGACGAATGTGCCGAAGGCGCGCTCGGCCCGGTGGACGCCGGCTTCCTTCTCGTCAACGACGATCTCCCGCTTGCGCTCCCCTTTGAGGGTGAGCGTGCGATTCTCGACGTGAACGGAGATGGAGTCCTTGGGAATGCCCGGGAGGTCGGCCTGGATGACCAAAGAGTGGTCGGCGGCCGTCCGGATGTCCACCGCCGGCAGGAAGTCGAACGCGTCAGATCCAGCACCGGTGAAGGCGTCAGCGAGGACGTGGTTGATCCGATTCTGCGCCATGGTCAGTTCTCGGAAGGGGTCGAATCGTACGAGTGTCATTGGTGTTCTCCTTGTGGGTCTCAATTTTTTGGTTTTGGCGTCGCCTCCAAAGAGCCATTGACAAGCGACGGATGCAGAGTAATGCATTATCACACTCTATGTCAATCAGATTTTCTAGATATTTTGATAAACATTCTGCACATCTCTGGATCCAGCTCCTCGGAACCGACTCATGTCTATGATTTTCAGCCACTTGGTGGTTTGTGGTATGAAGGCAGCGCAATGAAGCGAAATGAAACCAGATCGGTCCGGGTAGGGTCGATTTTCATCGGTGGAGCCCACCGGGTCGCTGTTCAGAGCATGTGCGCAACCAAGACACAGAACATCGATGCCACGGTGGAGCAGGCCGAAAAGATTCGGGAGGCCGGTGGCGATCTGGTGCGTATCGCGGTCGATTCGCAGAAGGACGTGGCCGCGCTGGCCGAGATTCGCAAACAGACGAAGGCGAATCTTGTCGTAGACCTTCAGGAGAACTACCGTCTCGCCGCGACCGTGGCGCCCCATGTCGACAAGTTCCGGTACAACCCGGGTCATCTCTACCATCACGAGAAAGAGAAAAGCGTCGCGGAGAAGGTCCGTTTCCTCGCCGCGGTCGCGAAGGACAACGGTTGCGCCATGCGCGTCGGCGTCAACTGTGGAAGCGTCGATCCCGAAATGAAGGAGAAGTATCCCGACGACGATGTGGCCGCGATGGTCGAGTCGACCCTGACCCACTGCTCTCTCCTCGACGAATTCAAGTTCGATCAGTACGTGGTCTCTCTCAAGGATTCCCATCCGCGCAAGGTCATCGACGGGAACAACCGCTTTGTGGCCGCCCGCAGGGACGTCCCGCTGCACCTCGGCGTCACCGAGGCCGGCATTCCCCCCGAAGGAATCATCAAGACTCGGGTGGCGTTCGAGCAGCTCCTTTCGAGGGGCATCGGCGACACGCTCCGCGTCAGCCTGACTCTGCCGAATCCCAGGAAGCATGAAGAAATTACGGTGGGTAAGCAGATCCTGGAGGACATCGCGGCCGGGCGATTCCGCTCGGTTCCGGTCTTCGATGACCACACGCTCAACGTGATCTCGTGCCCGTCCTGCTCTCGCGTCGAGAATGAGAAGTTCGTCGAGCTCGCCGAAGCGGTGAAGGAAATGACGGTCTACGCGAAGAACCACGCGCTCACCATCGCGGTCATGGGATGCCGGGTGAACGGCCCCGGAGAAACCGACGACGCCGATCTGGGCCTCTGGTGCGGTCCGACCCACGTGAATCTGAAGCGTCAGAAGGCTCCGCTCGGAGCGTTCACCTATGAGCAGATTCTGCCGAAGCTTCGCGCCGAACTGGATGGACTGATCGCAAAACGAGCCGCGGCGCCTTGACCACTTCGCGCGCCTCGACTCGCCTTCGGAACCTCGCGCTCGCGGCGGCTTCGACGGTTGTCCTGGCCGCTATCATCGAAGGGTTCGCCCGGTTCATGGAACCGCCCCCGGTCCAGAAACAGGAGTATCTCTGGGACTGGGACGAGCGGTTCAAGGACGGCGACTTCTACACGTTCGAGAAAGGCGAGGGTTTTCCGCCGGGCGAAGAAAACAACGTCGACGGCCTACGCGACGTTACGAGGCCGGTGGAAACCCGGGAAGGCCTGCGGCGCATCGTTGTTCTCGGCGATAGCGTGGCCTACGGCCACGGCGTCGAGGCGGCAGAGGCCTTTCCCCAGATTCTCGAGCGCAGGCTTCGCGAGTCCGGCCGCGACGTCGACGTGTTCAACGTGGCCCTTCCGGGCTGGTCGACGCGGCAGGAGCGAATCGCCTACGAGCGGATCGCGCGGAAATACAGGCCGGACACCGTGGTGCTGGCCGTGTGTCTCAACGATCTCGCCGAGCTCCAGATCAACCTGACCAAGCCTCCGGGATTTCTTCTCACCCTCTTCAAGCACTCGGCCACGGTTCGGATGGCTCTCGGCGCGTCGAAACGGGAAATCGGGACGGTCGAGGAACTCTTCACGGACAAAAGCTCCGGGCGGGTGAACGACGCCTTCCGACTGTTCTTCGATGAGGTGCGCTCGCTTTGGTCCGAGGTCGCCAAAGACGGCGCCACCTTCCACATTGTTGTCTTTCCCTTCCGGTTTCAGGTGGAACCCAAAGCTCCCGCTCCGTCGGCTCAGAGGAGGATTGGGGAGTTCGCCGCCGCCGAGCGGATCTCGTTCTTCGACTTCCTTCCTGAGACCGAGACCATCGGCCCGTCCTCGGCGAGGGCCCTGTTTCTCGACTATGACCACTTCAGCAAGACCGGTCACGAGCGCGTGGCGGCATGGCTCGCCGGCGCTCCGGATCTTGTGGGCGATGCGGTTACGACCGGCGATGACCGGGGCGACGAGCACTTCGTGTGGTCGCTGCGCAACATCGTTGGGCGGATCAAGGGGACGAGCACGGAGGCTGCGAATGAGCGGTTCTTGCGGCTCGTTCGCAAACGAGCTGCAAATCCGAACGCAGAATTCGGACTCTCTCGTCCTCTTCTGAATCAGCTTGTTGTCGCCCAGGCCGTCGACAGTCTGTCGCCGCGTGTGCGCTTTCAGGCCGCGCAAACCGCCTTCGCCCTTGGCCCTCCCGATGAGGCTTCGGTCGGGTTCCTTATCCGTGGCCTTCAGCACGAAGATCCACGCGTCCGCGCCTTCGCGACCTGGACCCTTGGTGAAATGGGAGATGCGGCGCAACCGGCGATGCCCGCGTTGGTTGCGCTGGCCAGGGAGGACGGAGGTGCGGGAAGGACCGGTGCGCTGACCGCCATGGGCAAGATCGGCGGCGATTCGCCGGACATGATTCCGCTTCTTGTTCAGGAACTCCAGCATCCGAAGGAGGCACGCCGGTATCGCGCCGCCCGAACCATCGGGAGGTTGGGTTCCGCGGCAGCGGCGGCGATCCCGGCACTCACCGAAGCTCTGCGTGATCCTTCAGCGCTCGTCCGCCTTCATGTGGTGCGAGCTTTTGGGAATCTCGGAGATGCGGCGAAGCCCGCATTGCCCGCCCTCGTCGAGATTCTCAACCGCGATCCGGACCCGGTGGTTCGCAAGGAAGTGAGTCTCACTCTATCGAGGCTTCCCGGAAGATGACTCCACTTTCGCGCCGGGGTTTCCTGGCCATGGCCGCCCTGCCCGCTCCCAAAGAGTCGCCCGGTCGAGCGCTCGCGCGAAGACTCGCCGATCTGTACTCGCCGGGTTCGCTGCGGAGCCGTTGGAGCCGCGACGCGATGACCGTGGAAATCGGGGGCCGCTCCGTGCCTCGCCGGCTCGCGTACCGGGACGATTCGCTCTTCCCCTCGGCCTGCGAGTCTCTTCTCGACCGTGGCGATCCATTTGAGGCCCGGCTGGGAGCCTGGCTACTTGAAGGCGCTCCGGTTCCCAACCGTCACGCCGCGATTCGTGTGGCTCAGGCCCATCTGATGACCGCCGATGCGGTGACGCGGTTCCACATCCTCAAGTCTCTACTCGACCTGGGTGATCGCGAGGCTGTGATTCGAGCGACTCGTGATTCCTCTGAGCCCCATGAGGCGGGGCTCCTGGCGCTCGCTCGTGGAAACGCTCGCTCCGGCGTACCGAAACCGGCCGCCTTGACCCACGGCGCCTGTTTCTGGTTCGAGGGGCACAAGGGCGACTTCGGCGCCTCGCAGTTCGCGAAGCTTTCGCGATTCGGCGTTTCGGAGGTCTCCATCCACACCTTCGACCCGCTTCAGCAGGGAAAACACCATCCGGTCCTCCGGGAGTCCCGTCGCAACTTCAGCATTCCGAATCTGAGCGCGTGGGTCGCGGCGGCGAAACGGGCGTCGATCGACGTCACTTTCAAGCCACATCTGGAGATGGGTTTTCGCCAGATCACGGACGGCGAGCGGCGGATCCTCGGACAGGGGTCTGAGGCGGAGAGGCAGAGCCTGCGAGCCACCATCGAGCGGGAGCGGGCCGAGGCCGGCTGGCACGGCGACATTGAAATGAAATCGGAGACCGATTGGACGCGATGGTTCGAGGGGTACTCGGCCTACCTGCTTTCGCACGCCCGTTCAGCCGCGGTTGCCGGAGTCTCGGCCTTCTGCGTTGGCCGTGAGATCGACAAGACGGTCCTGGCGCGTGAAGCCTCGTGGCGCGACCTCATCAAACGGGTTCGCGACGTGTTCAAAGGCCGGCTGGTGTATTCCGCCCATCACGACACCTTCGACCGGATTTCATTCTGGGATGCCCTGGACCTGATCGGCGTCTCCGCCTACCCCCAGGTCGATACCTCCGTCCCGCCGCGAATGGCCGAGGTTCGGGCCGGCTGGGCCAGGTTCGTGTCGCGGTGCGACGCGGTCGCCACACGGGAACGTCGCCCGCTCGCCTGGTGCGAAGTTGGCTACCCGGCGGTGGACACCGCCGCCTTCGAGCCGTGGCGTGAGAATACGAGCGAAGCGAACGTGATGCTCCAGTCGAATCTGTTGGCGGCGGCTCTCGAAGCGGCGCGCGGGTCGAAGTCCATCCGCGGCGCCTGCGTCTGGTTGTGGGAGGGCGTATCGGAGCCGCCGTTTAAGGATCGATCGTTCACGATCCAGGACAAGCCCGCGGCGTTCGCCATGGCCGGGGTTTATCGGCGATAAAGCGGACCGATTGCCCCAATTGCGCACGATAAGTTCGGCCAGCGGGCCTTCCAGCGTCTCGCCGATGATGATCGGAGCGCTGTTTGTGGGGAAAGCGCCGCGTAGATCATCGTGAGAGTCAGAGTCCCCAACGCTTCTCCTTCAGGTCCCGGCTCTTAGGACTTGACGTAGATCTCCGCGCCTACCGTGGCGAACTCCTGCGACTTTTCCGCCATCCCTGCGGCCAGCGCGGCTTCGGCTTCCAGTCCCTGCTTCTTCGCGTAGTCGCGGACGTCCTGCGTGATCTTCATCGAGCAGAAGTGCGGGCCGCACATCGAACAGAAGTGCGAGGTCTTGGCGCCTTCGGCGGGCAGGGTTTCGTCGTGGTAAAGGCGCGCCGTCTCGGGGTCCAGGCCAAGATCGAACTGATCCTCCCAGCGGAACTCAAAGCGCGCCTTTGACAATGCGTTATCCCATAGCTGCGCGCCCGGATGGCCCTTCGCGAGATCGGCGGCGTGGGCCGCGATCCTGTCGGCGATGACGCCGTCCTTCACGTCCTGACGATCCGGCAGGCCGAGGTGTTCCTTTGGTGTGACGTAGCAAAGCATCGCCGTGCCGTACCAGCCGATCATGGCGGCGCCGATGGCGGACGTGATGTGGTCGTAGCCGGGAGCGACGTCCGTGGTCAGAGGGCCGAGGGTGTAGAAGGGCGCCTCGTGACAGATCGCCAGCTGGCGGTCCATGTTCTCTTTGATGAGATGCATGGGGACGTGGCCGGGGCCTTCGATCATGACCTGGCAGTCGTACTCCCAGGCGATCTTGGTCAACTCGCCGAGAGTCTCAAGCTCCGCGAACTGCGCTTCGTCGTTGGCATCCGCGATGGAGCCGGGCCGGAGGCCGTCACCGAGCGAGAAGCTGACGTCATACTGCGCGAGCAACTCGCAGATCTCGCGGAAGTGGGTGTAAAGAAAGCTCTCCTGGTGATGGGAGAGGCACCACTTGGCGAGGATGGAACCGCCGCGAGAGACGATGCCCGTGGTCCGCTGCGCGGTGAGCGGGATGTAGGGAAGCCGAACGCCTGCGTGAATCGTGAAGTAGTCGACGCCCTGTTCGCACTGCTCGATCAGGGTATCGCGGTAGATCTCCCAGGTGAGTTCCTCGGCCTTGCCGTTGACCTTCTCGAGTGCTTGATAGATCGGGACGGTGCCGACGGGGACCGCGGCGTTGCGGATGATCCATTCGCGGGTGGCGTGGATATTCTTTCCAGTCGAAAGATCCATCACCGTGTCAGCGCCCCACTTCGTCGACCAGCGCATCTTCTCAACTTCCTCTTCGATCGACGAGGCGATGGCCGAGTTGCCGAGGTTCGCGTTGATCTTCACCAGGAAGTTGCGGCCGATGGCCATCGGCTCGCTCTCGGGGTGATTGATGTTGTTGGGGATGATGGCGCGGCCGCGGGCCACTTCGTCACGGACAAACTCCGGCGTCACGAAGCGGGGGATGGACGCGCCGAATGACTCACCCGGATGCTGGAACCGGAGGTTGCTCCGGTCTGTCGAGGCTTCGAAAGCGCTTTCGCGGCCCATGTTCTCGCGCAGAGCCACGAATTCCATTTCCGGCGTGATCACGCCCTTGCGGGCGTAATGCATCTGCGTGACCCGCGCGCCGGGCTTCCCGCGCAGAACGCGCCTCGGCGTCTTCGGGAAGAACTCCAGCTTCCCTTCGGCTTTCAGCTTCTCGAGACGCGCCTGTTCTTCAACCGAGTTGCGGTAGCCGTTGTCCTCCGGTCGCGTCATGCGGCCGTCGATCTCTACGACGTCGTTCCGCTCCAGAATCCAGTGACGCCGGTACGTGGGCAGGCCCTCGCGCACGTCGCCGCGAAACGAAGGATCACCCCACGGGCCGCTGGTGTCGTAGAGGCGAACCGTCTCGTTCTCTTCCGCGCGGCCGAAACGGTCGCGGGTCGGATGAGGGACGACCTCGCGAAAGGGGACTCGAACCCCTCGTGGACCATCGACAAAAACCCGGCGCGAACGGGGGCCAGGCGGCAGGGAGTTTGGCTGTGAGGACATTTCGTTAAGCGCTCAGGAAATCCGTCGAGAGAACAGGAGGAGGGCGAGAACGAGAATACCCATGCCCGCGATACCGAATCGGCGCGCTCTGGCTTCTGCGATGATCGTGGTGGCAAGGCGCAGCGGAGGTAGGAGAAGGAGGAGGGAAACTCCCATATTCACCCAAAGAGCCTTTTGCGCGACGAGGCCCATAAGGAGGCCGAGCGCAGCAGCGCCAAGCGCCACCACATGGATGGCCTCCGTGGGAGCGGAGACGTTCGGTTCGGCGGCGCTCGACATTAAGTCCGGATTGTAACGAAGGCGGCTGATGTGGCGGCACCCCCTCCGGCGGCTGGCTTACCACCGGCTGCCCGGGCTGAGACTGCCGAAGGGTCCCGGGCTAAACTCCGCGGGCTTGGAACCACAACAAAAAGACGCGCAAACCGCGGGACGGTCTCTCGCCCCAAAGAGGAAAGGCCGGTGGTTGAAGCGCATTCTTTTGCTCCTGTTTCTCGGGGTGACCTTCTTCCTGTTCGGCTTCGTACCCTACACCCTGGGCGGCATCGCGACGCGGCAACGGTTCACCCGTCAGGACATTGAGAACACCGAGTACGTGGCGAAGTCCTTCACCATCGCCCGTGAGGACATCACCCTGACCACGAGCGACGGTGTTCCCATTTCCGGCTGGTGGATTCCTGCTCAAAATCCCCGCGGGACGGTTGTTCTCGTTCATGGCCTCAACCGAACCCGGATCGAGATGGTGAAGCGCGTCGAACCGCTCCACGCCTGGGGCTTCAACTGCATCCTGATCGATCTTCGCCACCACGGAGCGTCGGGCGGTGAGAGATCGACCTTCGGTCTCACCGAGAAGCTCGACGTCCGGGCCGCCACCGACTTCGCTCTGTCGAAGTCTCTCGGGCCCGTGGTGCTCTGGGGCGTTTCGCTTGGAGGCGCCACCGTGACGCTGGCCGCGGCGGACGACTTCCGGGTGGCTGGACTGATCACCGACAGCAGTTACGACACATTGCCGAACACGGTGCGCCACCATCTGCGTCTCTTCCGGGGGTTCAGGTTCTATGGGATACCCGCGCTGAAGCTCGTTCCGCAATGGCCCACCGCCGACCTCGTCCTCTTCTGGATCAAGCAGCGGGGCGGCTTCGACCCCGAAGACGTCGACGTGCTGGCCGCCGCGTCCAAGATCCAGGGACGACCGTCGCTCTTTGTGGCGAACCGCGGAGATGCGCGCATTCCGTTCGTGATCGCCGAGAAGATGAGGACCCTGGCCGGGCCAAAGTCCCAGATGCTGCTGACGGACAGCAAGAGCCACGGGGGCGCCTGGCGAGACGCGCGCGAGCCCTATGAAGCGGCGGTGAAGCGCCTTCTCGATGAGGTGGCCCCGCCCCTTGTTCCGGCCGCGGCGTCTAAAGTCCCAACCGCGGCCTTGGACGCCGCGAAACCAGTTCTCGAAAGGACCAGCAAGTGAGCGACGAGAGAGTCCCGCATCAACCTTTTCCCCAGGATGACGATGGCGGAGCCCCCCAACCGGCCAGCACGTCCTACACCATGGTCGAGCCTCGTTTTCGGCAGGCGTACTTCCAGTTCTACAAGGAGACGTACCGGCCCTCAGCTCTCGATCGCAAGACCAAGGAGTTCGTGGCCATCGCCGCGAGCCTGGCCTTCAAGTGTCAGGGCTGCATCGAGGGCCACATCAAGAAGGCGATCAAATTCGGGGCGACGCCGGAGGAGATTTCTGAGACGATTGCCATCACCATGGGAGTGGGGGCGGCCGCGGTGGTCGATCTCACCGACATCGCCGCTGAAAACATGAACATCAAGTTGTTCTAGGGCCGCGCGAACCATGGCGCAGGAGGCTCTTTTGGCGAAAGAAGCGCCCGGAATCTCGGTCGTTATTCCCCTCTACAACGAGGTCCTGAATGTCGAGGATCTTTGCCGGGAACTGAAGAGCGCGCTCCAGCCCCTGGCCCGGCCTTATGAGGTCATCCTCGTCGACGACGGTTCGAGCGACGGAACAGGCGCCAGGGCCCTGGAGCTTGCCAAGACTGACCCGACGCTCCGGGTGCTGCGTTTGCGCCGCAACTTCGGCCAGACCGCGGCGTTCTCCGCCGGGTTCGATCACGCCCGCGGTCGGGTGGTGGTGACGTCCGACGGCGATCTCCAAAACGACCCCCGGGACATCGGCGCCATGCTGGCGAAACTCGATGAGGGCGAGGGTTACGACATCGTCTGCGGCTGGCGAAAGAATCGTCACGATCCTCTCTCCAAAAGGATCCCATCGTTCTTCGCGAATCACCTCATCTCGTGGGCCACCGGGGTGGAGGTTCACGACTACGGCTGTTCGCTCAAGGTGATCCGCGCCGATGTGGTGAAAGGCATCCGCCTTTATGGCGAGATGCATCGCTTCATCCCCGCGGTGGCGTCGTCGATGGGCGTCCGGGTTGCCGAGATCGTGGTGAATCATCGGCCGCGAAGACACGGCGTGAGCAAGTACGGCCTCGGCCGAACCACGCGGGTTCTGCTCGACCTCTTCACCGTCAAGTTCCTCATGTCTTACGGCACCCGGCCTGCGCACCTCTTCGGCCTGTTCGGCTTGCTGTCCTTTGCCATTGGCTTCGGCATCTTGAGCTACCTCTCGTACGTCCGCCTGTTTGACGATCAGTCCATCGGATCGAGACCGCTGCTGTTCTTCGGCGGGCTCGCTTTCCTTACCGGCATCCTTCTCGTGAACTTCGGCCTCATGGCGGAACTTCTCATGCGCACGTACCACGAAAGTCAGGGCAAGCCCATCTACGTGCTCAAGACTGAGGAGTGATCACGAAGCCCCGCATCCTCCTGATGGCGGAGACGTATCACCCGGTCCTGGGCGGAGGTGAGAAGCACACGCGGTCTCTGGCTCTGGGTCTTTGCGCCCAAGGCTTGAGCGTCAATGTCATCACCCGCCGGTCGAGCGAAGACCTGCCGGCCCTGGAAAACGACGGCGGTGTGACCATCCATCGCGTGGGGCCTTCGGGCCAGGGCCGCGGCAAAAAATTCAAGATGGTCCCTTTGGCCTTTCGCGCCGCGAGGAAACTCGCGCGGGAAAGCGATGTCCTCATGAACGGCGGAACCAGAGTCCTGGCCCTCCCGGCGAGACTGGCGATTGCCGGGACACGATGCGCTCTGGTGCTTAGGCCGGAACTGAACGGCGAATTGGACGGGTCTCTGGCTCTTTGGGGCCGGGACAGCCAGGGCCTCGACCTTGGTCTCGTGCATCTCCTGGCGCGATTCAGGAACCTCCTCTTGCGTCGGACCGGCGCCATCGTGGCCATCTCAGAAGCCATCGCTCGCGAGGCGGTGGAAGCGGGGTTTCCGGCCCTTAAGGTCCACCTTATTCCGCATGGCATCGACATGTCCGAGTACGCGCCCGCGCCCCCGGGGGAAAGGACGGCGCGGCGTCGGGCCCTGGGCTTGCCGGCCGAGAGGCTGCTGGTCACGTATACCGGGCGTCTGATCGAGGGCAAGGGTCTGGAGACTCTCTTCGCGGCGATGCGATCCTTGGCGGACATCGCGTCGCTGCACCTCGTCCTCGTGGGCTCGGGCCAAGGCCAGGTGATCTCCATCGAGGACAGACTTCGAAAGGAGGCGGAGACCGGTGAGCTCCAGGGCAGAGTGACCTTCACCGGCCGGGTCGATAACGTCGCCGCCTACCTCCAGGCTTCAGACATCTTCGTTTTCCCAACTCTCGACGAGGCTCTCGGCATGTCCGCGGTGGAAGCGCAGGCCTGCGGACTTCCGGCCGTCGCCTCCCGGACCGG
The DNA here is from genome assembly GCA_031364765.1 of Vicinamibacteria bacterium. Taxonomy (GTDB): domain Bacteria; phylum Acidobacteriota; class Vicinamibacteria; order Fen-336; family JAGNNV01; genus JAGNNV01. The sequence continues at coordinate 1,525 of JANLWV010000247.1, read as the reverse complement.
CGGCGTGCCCGACATCATCGAAGACGGCGTGACCGGAATCCTCGTGCCGCCCGGTGAGTCTCGCCCCCTCGCCGAGAGTCTTCGCGCCCTTCTTAGCGACCCGGAGCTGAGGCACCGGTTCGCCGTCGCGGCGAGGACGCGCGCGGAACAGCGATTTGCGCTTCAAACGTCGGTGGCGCGATACGTGGAGTTGTTCCGCGCGCTCACGGTTCCAAGGACGCCAGCATGAGGGTAGCGCTCACCGGAGCTTCCGGTTACACCGGGGGCCACATTCTCAAACGACTGCTGGCTCGCGGCGACTCGGTGAAGGCCTTGGTGCGGGGGGGGGCGGTCACGCCCGAGTTGACTTCGACGGGCGCCGAGATCATCCGCGGCGTCCTTGCTAACGCGGACGATGCCCAACGTCTCGTCCAGGGCTGCGACGCGGTGATGCACATTGCTGCGGTCTACCGGACCGCGGGCCATCCGGACTCGTACTACCGCGAGATCAATGTGGAGGGGACGCGGAAACTGCTTGAAGCGTCCGCCCAGGCGGGGGTGCGCAGGTTTGTCCATACGTCCACCGTGGGTGTGCACGGCGATGTCAGGAATCCGCCTGCCGACGAGAACGCTCCGATGGCGCCGAGCGACATCTACCAGCAGACCAAGGCCGAAGCGGATGCGCTGGCCCAAGAGTTTGGCCGTGCTCATGGCCTTGAGGTCGCGATTGTCCGGCCGGGCGCCATCTACGGACCTGGGGAGACGCGGCTGCTGAAGGTCTTCAGAAGTATTGCGCGCGGTCGGTACGCGGTGGTGGGGAAGGGAACTCCCCACTATCACCTCGTCTTCATCGACGACCTCGTCGACGGCTTCCTTCTCGCCCTCGATCGGCCCGAGGCCGCGGGTGAGGCATTCATCATCGCGGGGCCGCGATCGGTGTCGCAGGACGAACTCGCCCGCGAAGTCGCAGCGGCGACGGGTGGCTCGGTGTGGCCGTTCCACATCCCGGCTTGGCCCATCCAGCGTCTGGGGGACATCGTTGAAGCGATCTGCATTCCCCTCGGCATCGAGCCAATGATCCATAGGCGTCGCGTGGACTTCTGGGTCAAGAACCGATCGTTCTCGATTGAGAAGGCGCGACGACTTCTGGGCTATGCGCCCAAGGTCGATTGGATCGAGGGCATCAACCGAACCGCACGCTGGTATCGCGATAACGGCTGGCTCTGAGAATTCCGGACTGCGTTCGCGACGTTTGGGAGAAACCCACAAAGAGTCATTGCGAAGGACTCGTCGTTCTGTCGTGGACTGAAGCAATCTCTCGTCAACGCCGGCATCATTGATGTGGCCCGCGTGTCCAGGGGGCGCGTGGGCTCGCCGCGTCGGGTACGGCTCGTGCGTCAGACTGCGCCGACGGAACTTCGGAATCGTGTCTTCCTTTTTGAGAAGTACCACCGGCGTCGCCGACCCTGTCGATGGATTCAGGTGGCCAGGGCGATCGGCCTTGACACCGGCTCAACCGCGGGGGCGGCGAGGCAAAACCGGTAAC
>JANLWV010000175.1:0-5929 GCA_031364765.1 Vicinamibacteria bacterium | reverse complement strand
CTTTGAAGTGCGCCCATGGCGAAGGATGTTAACCACAGGAGCGGCCGGGAAGTAAGACAGCCCTTATCATCCCCCGCGCCATGAAAGCTCTTCGCGTCTTCGTCACCGCTGACATCGGGCGTGGGGCGATTCAGCGTCTCGTGGATTCGGGGTTTGACGTCGACGTTCATCCGACTCTTGAAGCCCCGACCTACGAGGAACTCACCGCCAAAGTCGCGGCGGGGATCGATGCGCTGGTCACCACCATCCGCGATCGGATCGATGAGTCCCTGCTGGCCCAAGGCGCCTCCGCCGGTCTCAAAATCGTGGCCCAGGTGGCCGTGGGTTACGACAACATCGATGTGGCCGCGGCCACGCGTCACGGAATCCCGGTGGCGAACACACCGGACGTTCTGTCCGATGCCACCGCCGAATTCGCGTTCTTCATGATGGGCGCGGTAGCCCGCAAAACGTTCCCTTCGGAAGACCTGGTCCGGAGCGGGCGCTGGGGTGTCTGGCATCCGCACCACCCCTGGCTCGGCGACAACGTCACCGGCAAGACTGTCGCCGTCATCGGGGCGGGCCGAATCGGCAAGGCGTTCATCCACAAGTGCGCGGGCTTCGACATGGATGTGCTCTGCTCCTCGCGGACGAAGGACTCGAGGTTTCAGGCCGATGTCCAGCGGGTCATGGATCTTCGCGCCGAACTGGGTTTTGGCACGCGTCGGACGATTGAGTACGTGACGCTGGATCAGGCTCTCTCGAGGGCAGACTTCATTTCGCTCCATGTGCCCCTGATCAAGACCGGCCCTGGGGCCACGGTTCATTTCATGAACGAAGCGCGACTGCGCCAGATGAAGCGCACGGCGTACCTCGTCAACACCACCCGCGGCCCGGTGGTGGACGAAGAGGCGCTCGCACGCGTCCTGCTTGATGGCGGCATTGCTGGCGCGGCTCTTGACGTGTTCGCGAAGGAACCGCTACCTCTGGACTCGCCCCTGCGTGACGAGCGCCTGATCCTGAAGCTGCGTCTCTTCAACCATCTGGGTTCGGGGACGTATGAGACACGGCTGTCGCCGAATCCGGATGTCGGCATGGCCGGTCGCGCCGTGCAATCCGTGATCGACCGTCTGGGCGGAGCCGACCCGCGACAGATGGCCTGGGTTGTGAACCGACAGGAGGCTGGACTTTCAGGATGATTGCGAACATGCAGAGGCTTCGGGCGCTCGCGTCAGCCCTGACCATTTTTGGGGGAACGCACGCCTTGGCCCAGGATGCGGCTCCCACGCCCGAACCTTCGCCACGGCCGATCGGCCGCTTCCATCCCTCGGTCGTGAAAGCCCTGCCCGCCGCGGGTTCGCTGAGCGCGCGTGTCGTGCCGCTCTATTCCGGCCTGGTGCTTGAGCGCGAAGAAGGAGTGGGTCTCTTCCCGGCTGAGCCGTCACGGTTTACATTCCGCGGCGGTTCGTGGACACAGACACGGGTTGAGATCGATGGTTTCGATGTCACCGATCCGATCCTCGGAGGCCGGGCGCTCGTCTGGGGCTCGGTTGATCTCGGTGACGTCGATGTGCGAACGGATTCGAAGGGAACCGTCCTTGTTCACAATCACACCCCCCTGGCCGCGTCGGATCGAACGCGCTTCCTGGCCCAGGCGAAGCTAGGGCTCTTTGATTCCAGGGGAACGACCGCCGATCCGCTTCCGTCGCTCGCTCGCGGGCACAGCCTGTTTGACGGCTTGATCGCGGCCTTCGGCTCCTCGTCGAGCGGTTCCACAAACTGGAGCGGCGCGCTTTCCGGCGCCGACGTGTCGCGTTCGGAACGCGACTCCGATCTCGAACGCGCGACCCAGCGGCTCGGATTCGAAGGGCGAGTGAACCACACAAAAGGCGACGACCAGCTCCAGGGCCTCGCGATGTACCAAGGGCGTCGCGCGCCGTTTGGCTTCACCACCGCGGAGACGCGCGCCACGGGAATGATGGTTGGTGGGGCCTGGACGCGAACGAAGACATTCCCGCGTCATCCATCCTTCGCGATGACCACCTTCGCGCGGGCGTCTTATCGCCGGGGCACGACCGTGGATCCGACGTTCCCATCGTCGATGCCATTTGAGCGACTTGTTGACGGAACACACGCTATGCAGGCTCCGTACGATTCGACCGCTCGGAAGTTCGAGATCGAAGCTGGACGGCCGGTGTGGGACATCGGCCCTGCCACGAGTGTGAACATGCTGGCTCGATTCAGCCGGGCGACCGGCGAACGGGTTCTCAAGCAGCCTAATTTCCTGGCGCTCGAGAGTCTGAACGGCACGTCGGCTCGCGAGTGGACGTTCACCGGCGGGGCGCGATCGCGATTGGCCGAGAATCGCGCCAGCCTGGCCCTCACCTTTGGCGCCGAGACGTCAGACCGGACGCGCCTCAGCGGAAGCGTCGAACTTCAGCGCGTAACCGTTGGCGATCGCGACGGCGGGCGGATCCTTGGCTCCACGAAAGTCCTCCCGGAACTTCGTTTCGAATGGCGCAAGAGCGACAAGACCGAGTTCTACGCCGAGGCCTCGATCAACACGCCTCCCGTACCTCTCGCGGGCTACGAAGCCGCGACACGCAACGCGCCGACCGTGGTCGCCCGACTCTGGCGCGATCTCAATCGCGACGGCCGCGCCACTGCATCGGAAATCGGTCTTGAAGTGGCCCGCCGCGGCCCGGGCTCCGTGGGCGTCGATCCGGAGCTGTCGCTGCCCACGATGCGTGGCGTGATCGTCGGCTTCAAGACGAAGGTCCGTGGTCTCGGCATCCATTTGACCGCCTTCGCGCGCCGTGACCGCGACCTCATCGAGACCGCCCTCAACCCGCAGGGTTCGGAAATCTCGCGGACGCGCAGTATCCCCGACCCGTCGGGGGACATCGTGGGCGCCTCCGACGATCAGATCCTGCCGATGGTCGAAGAGAGCCCGCGCTCGTTCTCGTCATCGCAGTTCCGGTTGACCAATCCGGCCGGGCATCGCGCGCTGGGCGAGGGCGCCGAGCTTGGCTTCGGGACGAACGGGAAGCACATCCACTGGGGACTCACGGGGGCTGCATTCCGGGCCTCGGGCCGCGGTGGCAATCGCGGTCTGCGCGTTTTCGAGAACGATTTCGGCGTGGTTGGCGAGAGCTTTGACCGAACCAACGCGGACACCTACGGCTATGGACGTCTCTTCTTCGACCGCGCCTACAGCCTGCGCATGTACCTCACCGCCAACGACATTCGCGGCTTCACCTTCGGCGCCATCGGCCGGTATGACGACGGTCAGCCGTTCGCACGACTGGTGATTCAGAACGATCTGCCGCAAGGCCCGGACTTTGTGCAGGCGATTCCCCGGGGTCGCGCGCGTCTTCATTACACCCTGTCGGTGGATGCCCGTCTGGCCAGGCGCTTCAGATGGGCGACCGCGGACCTTGAGGTTTCCGCCTCCGTGTTCAACGCCCTCGGATCGCAGTTCGAGGCGGAGGAACAAGTGGTCTGGCTGCCGGACTATCGCAGGATCACCATGGTCCAGCCGCCTCGTGCGTTCCTCGTGGGCGTGCGAATCGAACGGTAGGACGGCCGTTCCTTAACGTCCGATCGCCGCACCGTCCAGAGCCCGACGATCGGCCGCGCCCTCAATGAGCTTCTCGGCTTTGTTCCAGACGATGCCCGCGCCGAAGCCCTGTTGAAATTGGCCTTCCACGACGGTGTGACCTCGCTGCCTCAGTAGCGCCAGGGTGTCGGGGGAGATACCGTTGCTCTCATACTGGATTCGATCCGGCAGCCACTGATGGTGAAACCGCGGAAAGTCGATGGCATCCTGGATGTTCATGCCGAAGTCGACCACGTTCAGGATGGTGAGCAGGACCGTGTTGATGATCGTGCGGCCGCCCGGCGAACCGATGACCATGAACAGCTCCCTATCCTTGGCCAGAATCGCCGGGGTCATGGAAGACAACATCCGTTTTCTGGGCCGGGCCAGGTTAGGTTCGGTGCCGATCAGGCCATTGATGTCGGTGAGGCCCGGACTGGCGTTGAAATCGCCCATTTCGTTGTTAAGAAGGAAACCCCCGCCCGGGACCACGATCTTTGAACCGTAGCTGTCTTCGAGCGTGTAGGTAAGCGACACCGCGTTCTGGTCCCGATCGACCACGGAAAGGTGCGTGGTTTCGTTACTCTCGGCTGGCCATTCGAAGCGGGTGGGTGCGGAGACCGAGGCCCGGTCTTCGCGGATGGTGTTTCGCAGGCCGAGGGCGTACTCCTTTGAGATCAGACGAGCGATCGGCATACCCTTGTTGAAGTCGGGGTCGCCAAGATACCGGGCGCGATCGGCGAACGCACGCCGCATCGACTCGGCGATTCGGTGGATGGTGGCGGCCGACCGCGGCCCGTCTTTGGCCAGGTCGTAGCCCTCGAGAACATTGAGCATCTGAATGAGCGCGGTCCCACCCGAACTGATGGGCGGCATTGAGATCACCTCGTAGCCCCGATACCGGCCGACGATAGCCTGATGCTTCTTCACGGTGTAGCCCTTGAGGTCGGCTTCAGTGATGAGACCTCCATTCGCCTTCATCTCCTTGTCGATCAAACGGGCCGTCTCGCCTTCGTAGAACCCTCGCGGGCCGCGCTCGGCAATGCGTTCCAGGGTCCGCGCAAGATCGCTCTGCCGCAGTATGTCGCCCATTTCGTAAGGCACACCCTTCCGCGAAAACTGCTCTACCGACGCCGGATACTTCTGCATGAGGGGCAGAACACCTTTGAGCGACCGGGCCAGGCCGTCGGTGACGATGAAGCCCTCGCGAGCGAGGGCCACCGCCGGGTCCACGAGGCGTCGCCAGGGAAGTTTCTGAGAGCCCTGGCCTTCCCAGGCTGCGTAAAGCCCCGCGACCGTTCCGGGCACGCCGACCGCGATGTGGGAGTTGTGGTGGAGGTCCGGATCGTATTTTCCGTCTTTCAGAAACATCTCCGGATGGGCGAGGGCAGGGGCCATTTCGCGGAAGTCATACGCGGCGGTGGTCCCGCTCCCGAGCCGACTGACCAGAAAACCGCCCCCACCGATGTTGCCGCCGGTTGGGTGGACCACCCCCAGCGCGAAAGCCGTCGCGATCGCCGCGTCCACCGCGTTTCCGCCGTCCCAGAGCACGTCGGCGCCGACCTGCGATGCGATAAAGGACTGCGATGTCACCATCCCGTTCTTGGCGCGAACCGGCTGCGCGGCCAGCGCCCCGGGCGGCAGAGTCGTGACCAGCACGGCAAAGGCGGCCACGAACGACGAAGGACAGGATACGCGCATGACTTTTTCCTCCTCGTTAAAGAGACCACTCATCTTACGAGGAACCAGTCCCTGCCTCCGCGTCCGCAAGCCTTGACGAATTATCCTCAACGACGATGCAGCAAACCTCGTGGCGCCGGCCATCTCAATCCCCAAAGGTGCGGATCTGTATTCTCGTTATCGCTGGCTCGATCACGGTCTCCGCGGCGACCGTGCGGGCTCCGGCCCCCCCTCCTCCGGCGCAGTGGCTCCGCCTTGATCCCCTTCAAGGCGAAATGCGCCTCACGCCCCGTGAAAGCCTGGATGGAGTTCCGCCTCGTTTTGTCCTGCTGACCGACGGCTCGGTTTTTGTGGGGGGTCGAAGAGAGGTGTTGCGCGGCTCGCTCGACAAGGGTGAGATGCAGGTCCTATCCACGAGGCTCGCGGTGGTCATGAAATCGTCGGGCAAGGCGGGGCCGCCGCCGACCCTCGTGGTGGGTGATGGCCCGGCGATTTTTCGTTTCTCCGTGCTTCTCCCTGCTCCTCTTCGGATCGTGGTGATGGGAAGCCTTGTGGCCGCGGAAGGGCAGGCCCTGGCGCCGTTGCCCGACTTCATCCGCCGGCTTGCCGGGTTTCGTCATCCATCCCTTCGGCCCTACGATCCCGCCGAGTTCACGATGATCGTCCGCGAGA
>JANLWV010000088.1:0-7712 GCA_031364765.1 Vicinamibacteria bacterium | reverse complement strand
GCCGCGCGTCTCGGCCTCGGCACGGTCACCCACTTCTATGGCCATTTCGAATCGCTGCTCAAGGACTACGTGGTTCAGCCCTACCCCGTGAGCCAGAACAGCAACGACGAATACATGCGCTTCGGCCAAGTGGCCCGCCTTTGGGACAAGATCCATCCGCCCGGCAGCCCCGAATGGAAGGCGTACCTCGAAGAGCATCTGAAGCTCGGCACCACCTTCGATCCGACCCTCACCATCTACTCGGCCGGCCGCGACGTCATGAAGTTCCGCTACGCCCCGTGGCACGATAAGTACACTCTGCCGTCTCTGTTCGACTTCTACGCGCCGTCGCGGACAAACCACGGCGCTTATTGGTACGACTGGACCACCGAGGACGAAGTGGCGTGGCGCAACTTCTATCAGGTCTGGTTCCGGCTGATGAACGATTACAAGAGGATGGGCGGCCGCGTGACCACGGGTTCGGATTCAGGCTTCATCTATCAGACCTACGGCTTCGGCTACATCAACGAACTGGAGATGCTGCAGGAGGCGGGCTTCCATCCGCTGGAGGTCATCCAGTCGGCGACCATGAACGGCGCGCTCACGCTGCATGAGCCCAAGAAGAAGCCGATCGAGTTCGGGGTGGTCCGCGCGGGATTGCTAGCCGACCTCGTGATCGTCCCCGAGAACCCGCTCCAGAACTTCAAGACGCTCTACGGCAATGGCGCCTTGTACCTGAACGAGAAGACGGGCAAGGAAGACTGGAAGGGCGGAGTGAAGTACACGATCAAGGACGGCATCGTCTACGACGCGAAGAAGCTTCTCGCCGACGTCGCCGCGATGGTCGAGAAGCAGAAGAAGGAACGGGCGAAGCAATAGCCGCCCTTGGCTCTCGCCCGGAATCTCTAGGGCTCTGTGGAGCGCCTTCGAGCAGAGGGCCTTAACCGGCGCTGTGCGCTGCGGTCTGCCCTCCCCGATGAGACGCCCGGCCGGCCCTTTCGGCTGACCGGCTGCCCTTTTCCTTCTCCGGCCTTGTGCCGTGTTCGTTGTCCGCCTGGGTCTTCTTCTGCTTGTCGTTGTCCGCCCGGGCTTCCTTCTCATTGTTCCGGTTGCGGTTCGCGCCCTCGGTGCCGGCCCCTTGCGCTTTCCTGTCGGCGCCTTGATCCGGGCCGTCATTCGCGGCCTTGCGTTCCTGCGCGGTCAGTTCAGTACCGGGTTTTCGGCTTCCCTTCTCGCCCTTCGAAACCTTGCGGGGTTTCTTGTCATCCTTGTCGTCCGGTCCAGGCGTTGGGGCAGAGTGAGGGCGTTGACGGTTGACCTTCCCGATGCCCGGCTGGGCTTCCGTTTCGTTGTCCACATCACGAGCCGCTTCGGTGTGCCGTTCGCGGCTGGTCCCATTGGTGTCTCGCTCGGGGTCCCCCGTTTCGTTCGCGGCTCCCCGGGTGTTCCTTTCGCTCTCCGACACGCGGCTCACCTTTTCGTTGTCCATGCCCTCACGCCCGAGGTTTTCCGGGTTGTGAGCGCCCTTGTCGGCGTTCCGATCGCGGCCCGATGTCTCGTAGTCGTTCGTTTTCTTGCTCCCCTTGTCCCCGCCCGTCGCTTGAACTCCAGCACCCTTGTCGGACGCCCTGGCGTCCCTCGAACGTCCTCCGGCGGGATGGGCATCGTGGATGCGGGGCATGGAGTCGCGCTTTTCGCTTCGTTGGTCGGTCATGGTGGTGTCCCTTTTTTTGTCGTTACGTCGGAAATTCCGCGTGGAGGCGCGTAGCGGCTTCGAGCTCCCGGCCTCTCGTCAAACTGCGGGAGGTACCGTTGCACCAACCGTGCCAGCGGAAGTCGCGTTAACCTCGCATGGAGGCGTTGCGACCGGTCCGCTGTTTCTACAAAACGGGAGTCGAGAACGAAGATGAACTTGAGCAACCAGGCCGGCCTCGGGCAAGCGATCGGCGGCGCCGCACTCCTGTTCATTTGCCTCGCGCCGGCGCGAAGCCAGGCCCGACAGGCGACGCCTCTTCCAACTCCCGCCCCGTCCACCACGGCCTCCGTCCAGGCCGCGGCCACCGCGGCCGATTGGCGTCCGCTCGATCCCGAGAACACTCTCTACATGGAGCTGGCCACGGGACGCGTGGTCATCGAACTGGCCCCCGCGTTTGCTCCCGACCACGCCGCAAACGTGAAAGCGCTGGTGCGGGAGGGTTACTTCGACGGGCTCACCATCAACCGTGCCCAGGACAACTACGTCGTGCAATGGGGAGACGCGAACGCCGACGACCCCGCGAAGCGCCGGGAGGTCCGTCAGGCGAAGCGGTCGCTTCCCGCCGAGTTCGATCGAGCGATGGGACTGGATGTGCCGTTCACACCCTCGCCGGATGGCGACGTCTACGCGTCCGTGACCGGATGGTCGATGGGTTTCCCGGCCGCGCGCGATCCGAGGTCCGGCCGCACCTGGCTCACCCACTGCTACGGCACTCTGGGTGCGGGCCGGGGGAATGAGGCGGCGAGCGGCGGCGGGACTGAACTCTTCGTGGTCATTGGCCATTCCCCCCGTCATCTCGATCGCAACGACACCGCGTTCGGTCGCGTGGTCACGGGAATCGAGCGGTTGTCGACACTGCCCCGCGGGACCGGCTCGCTCGGCTTCTACGAAAAGCCGGAACAGCGCGTCCTGATCCGCTCGATTCGCATCGCCGCCGACGTACCGGCCGCGGAGCGAACCGCGCTCCAGGTCCTCCGCACCGACACGATGACCTTCACGTCGCTCATCAGCGCGAGGCGCACGCGAGCCGAGGCGTGGTTCAAGAACCCGGCCGGCCGCATCGAGGTCTGCAACGTCCCCGTCCCGGTGAAGTGACCCCTCCGCGGCGGCCGCCCGGGTGGCCGCTCAATCTCCGCGCGACCCGCCCTGCCTTCGGGGAAATCGCCTCTCCGTTCCGTGGTAGCCTCCGGACAATCCTTCGGTCCTCTATCCTCGCGGACCCGCGTCGATGGACGCGGACCTGCTGTTTCCGTCCCAGTCTCTTCGGTCCTTCCGGGCTACAAAACCCATCTCTAGGAGTAAAACACATGCGTGATTTCCCGGGCAGGACCGCAGTTCTCACTGCGTTGTGTCTGCTGGCGCCTTTAGCCCCACGTCCAGCGACCGCGCAGACCACAGCGAACGGCTCCATCAGCGGCAGAGTTGTAGACGCCCAGGGCGCCGTCCTGCCCGGCGTGACCGTCACCGCGGCCGGCGCCGCGGTTAGGGGGAGCCGAACCGCACAGAGCGATGGATCGGGTGTGTACCGCATCGCGAACCTGCCGCCCGGAGAGTACGCGGTGACCGCGGAGTTGATGGGCTTCGTCAGGGGCGAGCGCAAGGCCATCGCCGTTCCGGCGGGGGGGACGGTCACCGTCGATCTGGCCCTCCAGCTTGGCCATCTCTCCGAAGAAGTCATCGTGACCGCCCAGCGTCGCGAGACCAACCTGCAGACCACGCCGCTCGCAATCAGCGCCTACTCGGGCGACACCTTGACCGAGAACAAAGTGTTCACGGTGACCGATCTCGCGAACAGCGTGCCCGCGTTCTCTCTGACCGCGGGCACGCCGCTCGACGTCGAACTCAACGTTCGCGGCGTGACCAACACGCGCCTCGACTCACCCACGGCTGACCCGTCGGTGGGCACCTTTCTGGACGGCGTCTATATGGGTCGCACGGGCGACCTGAATTTCGATTTCTACGATCTGGAGCGCATCGAAGTCATCCGCGGTCCCCAGGGTGTGTTGCTCGGAAAGAACGTGGTCGGCGGGGCCCTTTCGATCGTAACCGCCAAGCCGTCTTTTCAGAAGTCCGGGAACCTGCTCCTCGCCTACGGAAACTACAACTCGCTTCTCGCCTCCGGCTATGTGACGAACCGGCTCTCCGATTCCGTCGCCGGTCGCTTCGCATTCCAAGGCCGGAAGCATGACGGCTACGGTATGGACATCCTGCACAACCGCGAAGTTGAGAATCTCAATTCCTTCCAGGGCCGCGGGCAACTGCTGTTCCACCCCCAGGATTCAACCTGGACGGCGCGGACCGTGATCGACTTCAACAAGGACTCCACCAATGGCCTGAACGTGGTTCCCATTCCGACTTCGCAGGCGCATTGCGAAGCGACGTACTTGCGCTCCAACTGCACTCGACCGTGGAGCAGTCTGCGACGCTTCCTCGGTCTCACGGACCCGCGCGTCAATGTCGCTCAGAGCGTTCAGTACGCCGGCGACCCCTCTCCCACGCAGCAGTTCATGAACCGCCGGGGCGTGGGCCTGGTGGCCGACATCCAGAAGGACTTCAACGGATTCGCCTTCAACTCGCTGACCGGCTATCGCGACGGCCGCGGCCGCCAGTTGTACGATCAGACGGGCTCGGGACCCGAGGCGCTTGGTTGGAACGTCGCCAAGTGGCAGGCCTACACCGCGTTCGTCGCGGCGACGCGTCCGGCCGGAAACGGGGATAACGGCCTGTTTCTCTTCGCCGAGCCGGTGAACGAAGCCGCGAACATCAAGCAGTTCAGCCAGGAGCTGCGGCTGACTTCGAACAACAAGGACAGCCGTGTCGATTGGATTGCCGGCGTCTACCTGAAGAAGGACACCATCGACAAGGTCGATCACTTCATTGGCGAGACCTTCCTCGGCGGTCCCCTGGCTACACTCAGCGGGGAGACGCTGTGGGACAACCGCGGCAAAATCGGCAACACTGCGGCCTTCGCTCAACTTGGGCTCAAGCTCACCAGCCGCGTGAAGCTCAGCGCGGGCGTGCGCTACACGAAAGACAAGAAGAGCGGCAATGTCAGCGGCACGGCCATTGCCACGGGCGATCGCTTCAACCCGGGCGATCTTCTGGCCCTGACGCCTCTGGCCGCCACCTTCAGGGCCGGCACGGGCTATGCAACCCCCTACGACAAATCGTGGACCAAGACCACGCCCCAGGCCAGTCTTGAGATCACACAGAGCCGCAACCTGTTCCTCTATGCCACCGTAGCCACGGGATTCAAGGGCGGTGGTTTCGACGACACGCCCACCAGCGCGCTCGCCGCCCAGCATCCGTTCAACCCGGAGGAAGCCACCAACTACGAGGGTGGATTCAAGTCCACCATGTTTGAGCGGCGCCTGCGTCTCAACGTGTCGGCTTTCTACATGAACTACAAGGACCTGCAGGTCGTCCAGACAAACGCCGCCTGCTTGTGCAACCTGACCGACAACGCCGCCAACGCCAAGCTCAAGGGCGTCGAGGGAGAGTTCGAGTTCGCGCCCACGGGCGGCTTCAAGGTCTTCGCCTCCGGGTCCTACGTCGACGCGAAGTACAAAGACTTCATTGAGACGGCCATCAATCCCGCGACAGGACAGCGTCTGGTGAGTTCAGGCAACCGGCTGCAGCGCACCCCGGCCTCGCAGTTCAGCGGCGGCATGGACCTTACGACCGATCTGGGCAAGTGGCATGACGCCTTGAATCTCCGTGCCAGCTACACCTGGCAGGGCGACTTGAAGTGGGCGACCGACAACATCGCCGAGGAGGAAGCCTACGGCCTGTTCGACGCCCGCATTGGCCTCGCCCCGCGCGAGGCGAAGTGGCAGGTGTCGGTGTATGGCAAGAACCTGGCCGACAAGCTGTATCGCGTGAACATCATCCACTTCTTCGGCGAGGAAGTGTCGCAGTTCGGCGCGCCCCGCACCTATGGCGCGGAAGTGAGCTTCTCCTTCCACTGAGTCCTAGGCCCCGGAGTGCGGAGCGCCACAACGGGTTCCGCGCCGCCGCCTGGCTCTCCCCCTTCTTAGGGCGCGATGGCGCCGGACCGGGGCGCGGGCCACGTAAGTCGAGAATGCTCATCGATCAGGCTCGTGAGCCGCTGCCCTACGTCCTCGGGCAGCGCCGCGCTGCGACGGGTGCGCAGGTCGGCTCCGGTGGTCACGAATTCGAGAGCGCTCGCGAGCGACCCCCGAGTGCGGTTGACGATGAACATCACGCCATGAAAACGCTTCGTGCTTCGCGCGATAAACCTCGTATGCGCGGTGACGACATCCCCTACGTGCATCTCCGCGAGATACCAGAGGTGGTTCTCAAGGTCGAAGAAGCCGGTCTTGTCCACCTTGAACCTGCTTTCGTCAATGCCCAGCCAGCGCATCAGAGGCCAGCCGGCGCGATCGTAAATTCCCAGGTAGTGCTGCACGTTGACGTGCCCGTTCAAATCCTGCCACTCCGGCGGTATGGTCAGTTCGATCAGAGTCGGCAGCTGCCTGACCTGGTCGATGGTGGGCATGGGCGGGGGCACTAGAGCCTCTCGCGGTGCAGCGTGATCCCCGCGCCTTCCCGGTCCCAGGTATCCGTAGTAACGCCCTGATCGCGAAAGACGACCTTACGCGCCTTGTTGGTCTCGGTCTTCGGAACCTCGTCCACGATGCGCACGTAGCGCGGCACCATGAAATAGGCGAGCCGGGGAATCAGGAACTCAATCAGGGCGCGGGGATCGATGGCGCGGCCTGGCTTGGCCTTCACCGCGATCAGGACTTCCTGCTCCTCGACCTCACTCGCCACGCCGACGGCAATCGCTTCGTCGACATCGGGGTGAGTGAGCACCGCGGCCTCAACCTCGAACGAGGATACGTTCTCCCCGCGACGGCGAACCGTGTCCTTGATCCGGTCCATGAAGAAGTAGTTGCCGTCCGCGTCCCGCCGGAAGAGATCGCCGGTGTGGAACCAGCCGTTGCGCCAGGCCCGGGCCGTCGCTTCCGCCATGCCGTCGTAGCCCGCATTCATCGACCAGGGCGCGTCCGTCCGCACGATCAACTCGCCCGGAGAACCTGTGGGCACCTCGACGTCGTTCTCGTCGACGAGCCGGCACGTGGCCCCGGTGCGCGGGCGGCCGCAACCGCCGAACACCCGCGTGTTCACGCCGGTGACCAGCGGCGACGACACCTCCGTCATGTTGAACCCGGAGATGTAGTCGAAACCGAAGCGCTCGCCCAGCTTCACGGTCTGCTCGTTGATCGGCATCATGGTGATCCACTTGAGGGGATTGTCCCGATCGTCCGGCCGTGGCTCGCTCCTGGCCAGGAAGGCGCCCATCACGCCGATGAGACCGGAGGTACTGGCGCAGTCGCCGGCGCGCACCTGATCCCAGAATTTGGTGGTGCTGAATCCGTCCACCAGATAGAACATGCCGCTGCGGACCAGCGCGCAGTAGGTCGGGCTGGTGCCGCCCACATGGAACATCGGCAGATTGACGAGGATCGATTCACCGTCCCCGAGGTAACCGTAGTTCACGACTGCCGTCGTGTAGAGCTGCAGATAGGGGGAAAGGACGCCCTTCGACGGGCCGGTGGTTCCCGAGGTGTAAATGATGCTCTGGATGTCCCAGTGATCGACGACGGCGGTGTCATCGAGACGCGATGCGTCGCCATCGAGCCCGTCTACGCCGATGATGTGCCGGAGTCGCGGGATCTCGAGCTCCCTCAATCGCCCGACCAGGTCGGGGTGAGCGATCATGACCGAAGCGGCCGCGCTGTTGATGACATGCTCCAGGACCTTGCCGCGATACGCGGTGTTGAGCGGCACGAAAACCGCACCGAGATAGTTGCTAATCGCCGAAATCATTTAGATCTTCAGATCAATTTGCTCGCCGAGAGAGAGGTTACGAAGGTCTTGCAGCTTATTCATGCTCTCAATCAACACCTCAATGTTCCGGGTCATGAACTCCACAAAGACAGGGCATTGCTTG
>JANLWV010000115.1:0-17631 GCA_031364765.1 Vicinamibacteria bacterium | reverse complement strand
GGAAAGTCTGCCCGGAAAGCGCGGGCACAACGGAGAGCTGCCCTGTTACTAACGAGAGCCGCACGAGTTCCAGGCCCTCGGTCTGCATGAACACCTCGGCCCCGACCCATCGGATCATCCGGCGAATCCGCGTATCCGACGGAAGCGAGAGACTGCGGGTCGGCGGACCGCCATCGATGCTGATTGTCTGAAAAAGCTTCTGCGTTTCAGACTCCAGGGTGTAGGCGATCTCGGTCCCGTCTTCCGAGAAAGTCTGGGACGTCAGATCCCCCGGCGCGGTCGTGATCCGGCGAGGCTCGCCACCGGAAAGATCCATGAACCAGAGGTCCTTGACCCCATTCTGATTTGAAATGAAGCTCACGTATTTCGAATCGGGCGACAGCGCCGCCAGCTCTTCGTCGCTGGGCCAGGTCACGAGGGCTGCCATCCTGGCTTGAGGCATGGTCGGCTCGGGTCTAAGGCCCACCCAGGCCGAGAGAGCCACGACAAGGAGAAGGAGGACCAGGGCGAGAGCCAGAACGACTCGAGGCCGGCGCGTAACCAGAGCCTCGACCGATTCGGAAGCGCTGAGGGTTTTCTCCCTCTGGTCCGGACGAGGGGTGTCGGAAATGTCCGCGAGCCTCTCCCGGACTTCGCCGATGCGTGGGCGATGGGAGGGTGCCTTCGCCAGAAGGCCCCGCGCCAGTTCTCGAAGTGGCTCGGGCGCTTCGGGGCGCAGCCGGGCGAGATCCGGCGCCGTTTCGTTCAGGATGGCGAACTGGGTGTCGATGACCGCAGGCTTCTTGAAAGGATGCCGGCCCGAAAGCATCTCGTGCAGAATCAACCCGAACGCGAACAGGTCCGAGCTCGGTTCAAGGGCCGTCCCCCGCAACTGCTCGGAAGACATGTATTCGCGCGTTCCGACCACCATCCCGTCAGGCGTTCCGGCGCTTTCCTCCGCCGACTCTTCGCCAGGAAGGCGTTTCGCGAGGCCGAAGTCCATGATCTTGACGTGGCCCTGCGGCGTGATAATGATGTTCGAGGGCTTGAGGTCCCGATGGATCACGCGCTTTCGATTCGCCTCATCGAGACCGTCGGCGATCTCTCGGGCCAGACTCACGACATCCCGGACGGGGAGCGGACCGCGCCGGATGCGCTCACGGAGCGTCTCGCCCTGGATGTACTCCATGGCGACGAAAACGCGACCGTCATCCTCACCGACCTCGTAGACCTTGCAGATGAACGGGTTGTCGAGCGCAGCCGCGGCCTTCGCTTCGCGTCGCAGAAGTTTCTCGGCGCGCGAGTTGCCAAGCGCGGTTCGATGGACGATCTTGATCGCGACCTTGCGCCGGAGGACGAGGTCATCGGCGAGAAAGACTTCGCCCATGCCGCCTCGACCCAGAAGGTCCAGGCGTCGGTACCGATCCTGAGGGGCGATAGCGGTCATCCCTTCACTCTTATGCCAGGGATCTTAGTGCCCCCTCGGCCGCTCAAGGTCAAAATGGAGACGATGGAATTCCTGATGTCCCCTTTGCTCCGGAACGTCCCCGGTCTGGCCCACGGCTTTGGACAGCGCATGACGGGTCCTCGAGCGGCGTCTCCGCAGGCGGCGCGAAGCGCCTTCAGCAGGTCGGGAGACGTGTTCTTCCTGAAGCAAGTTCATGGCACCACGGTGGTGAGGCCGCCGTGGTCGGAGCCGCCGAAGGGCGACGCGAGTGTCTCCGATCGGCCCGGGGACCTGTTGGGTATCGAAACCGCCGACTGCCTGCCCCTGTTCATTGTCGATCCGGAAAAACGCCGCGTCGCGGCGGCCCACGCCGGCTGGCGCGGCACGGTCGCGCAGATCTCCCGAGCAGCGGTTCGGACGCTCGTCGATGCAGGCTCGGATCCAGCACATCTCCTCGCGGCGCTTGGGCCCTCGATCGGCTCCTGCTGCTACGAAGTGGGGCCGGACGTTGAAAAGGCCTTCGGGGCGTCCGGTTCGAAGTTCTTCGTTCCCGGTAGGGCGACCCGGAAACATCTGGATCTGGTCGCCGCGAATCGAGCGCAACTCGAAGAGGCGGGCCTTGTTCCAGCCAATATCGACGGCCTCGGCTTATGCACGCGATGCCGTGAGGATCTCTTCTTCTCGTACCGGCGCGACGGCGCTTCCGCCGGACGGATGATCAGCGTTGTGGGGTTTGCGAAGTAGACGCTTTCGGCGTTGCTTCGCCTTGGCTCTCGCACGCGCGCCAGCAGTACCAGGCGGCGAGCGAGCCGTACGGTGTGAATTTCCGGCCAAAGGGCATGGCCTGCTTCGGTGTGGGAATCGCGCGCTTCCCGAACGTGCGGCCAAGTCCCTTCCGAACGCCGAAGTCGAGCACCGGCCAGACATCGGGTCGACTCAAGCCGAAAATCAGAAACATTTCGACCGTCCATCGACCTATTCCGCGAACCCTGGTCAGCCTTTCAATGAGTTCGTCGTTAGTGAGACGGACCGCCTGGGCCCGGGAGGGGATGGTTCCATCGACGCAATGCTGGGCCAAGCTCTTCACCGCCGCCACCTTGGCTCTTGACAGGCCGGCGGCCCGGAGAGTCGCGTCCTCGGTCACGAGCAGATCCTCCGGGGTTGGAAAGCGCTTCGGTGCGTAGATCGCGAGCACACGCCCGAGGATCGTCGCGGCGGCTCGGCCCGTGAGCTGCTGATAGACGATCGCCTGAAGCAGCGCCTCAAACGGCGGAAGGGTATGGACGGAGATCGTGCAGGACCCCACCTGATCGATGAGCATCGCCATTCGTGGATGCGAGCGGCGAAGGTGCTCGACCCCAGCCGCCACGTCGTAGGACGGGCGCTTCAGTCCGCGCGTCACTGACCGTCGACCTTGACCCGACCCACAAAGCCCAACGGTTCGCCCTTGGTGATGGGAGGAGTGAAGACCACGTAGAGCATCACACCCGCGAAGGGTGCTCTAACCTCGGCCAGGATCCTGCCGGAGGCGTCCTTCACCCGGCCCACGAGCGATCCCGCCACCACTGCGTCCTTCTGGTCGATCACCGGCTCCCAAACACCGGTGGCCGGCGAGGTGAGGACTTCGGACTTGTCGATCCACACCGGACTCGTAACTCTCACGGACGGCGCCACCATGATCGCGAGGTGGTTGATGACGGAGAGGGCTCCTCGAAGGTGGGCGTCCACCGAAGCGTCATCGATTCGACCGAGACTCCCGGACTCGGCGGTGATCGATGGCTTGCCGCGCAGTACTCCGGTCATGGCGGTGTAGCGGGAGTCCTTGACGTCCTTGCTGCGGCTGTGGTCGATGACAATGTGATCCAGGCCGTAGGCGAGGTTGAGCTCCTTCGATTGGGCGTCGACCACGGGATCATTGCCGGTCATCCAGTACGAGTACGGACGCAGCGACTCGTTGCCATCGCCGCAGTGCATGTCGATGACGTGAGTCGCCTGATCGATCACTTCGCGGGTGATGGCCTCGGCGATTCGCTCGCTGATGGTGCCGTCCTTTTTCCCGGGATAGACCCGGTTCAGATTCTTGCCGTCCGAGGAGGTGTAGATCCGGCGGGCATAAAACGTCTCCGGGTTCGCCATGTGAACAAGAATGACGCTTCCCCTCATGCGCGACGGGTCAAGCTGAGGCAGCAGCCGCTGCAGGGCCAGGATCGACGTGTACTCGTACCCGTGCGTCCCGGCGACCAGGGCGAGGACTTTCCCGGGTTCTTTCCCGTGGATCACGCTCACGGGAATGTCGACACCCTTGTCGACGCCGTCGGGGATCCGAATCACACCCGTCGATTTCGTGCCCCGGGCCGCAGAAACATCGCCCACCCGAAGTACGTCCTGGGCGAGCGCAAGCGGCGCGAAGCAGAACAGAACAGCCGAGGCGGAAAGAAGACGCTTCATGAAAGATCCCTCCAGAAAAGCTGGAGAGACGCTACACGAACCACGCACTCTGTGAATGCGGCCTAAGAAATGGCGCGGATTTCCCGGTATGGAGGCGGGTTGGCGAAGAAGCCTTCCATCCGGGTACGCCTCGTGCGTCGTACTGCGTTCCCGAAACTTCGGATTCGTGTCCTCCTTACTCGGCTCGGCGACCCGCGAAAGAAACAGACGGACTGCGGCGACCTGAGCGGAGGCCCAATTCACTTGGGCCGGAGCGAACGGGGGCCAGGGGGGCTGAGCAGGAGGTCCGAACTGCGTTTGCGGCCCCCCAGCTCTTAAACGATCGAGCCTTCGAGGAACGCTTTGAGTTTGCGGCTGCGGGACGGATGACGCAGCTTGCGGAGGGCCTTGGCTTCGATCTGGCGGATGCGTTCGCGGGTGACCGCGAAGTTCTGGCCGACTTCTTCCAGCGTGTGCTCGTTACCCTCGCCGATGCCGAAGCGCATCTTGATGACACGCTCTTCGCGGGGCGTCAGGGTTTTCAGGAGCGCTTCCGTCTGCTCGCGCAGATTCACGTCGATCATGGCTTCGACCGGCGACACTGCATTCTTGTCTTCGATGAAATCGCCGAGATGGGAATCTTCCTCTTCGCCGATCGGGGTTTCCAGCGAGATCGGCTCCTGCGCGATCTTCATGACTTTCCGGACCTTGTAGACCGGAATATCCATGCGCTTTGCCACTTCTTCGGACGAGGGCTCACGACCGAGTTCCTGAATCAACGCGCGCTGGGTGCGGACGAGCTTGTTGATGGTTTCGATCATGTGCACCGGAATGCGGATGGTGCGGGCCTGGTCGGCGATGGCGCGGGTGATGGCCTGGCGGATCCACCACGTGGCGTAGGTCGAGAACTTGTAACCGCGGCGGTACTCGAACTTGTCGACCGCTTTCATCAGGCCGATGTTGCCTTCCTGAATCAGGTCGAGGAACTGCAGGCCGCGGTTCGTGTACTTCTTCGCGATGGAAACCACGAGGCGGAGGTTCGCCTCGACCAGTTCCTTCTTTGCCTGCTCGGCCTGGATCTCGCCGATGAGGACGGAATCGAGGGTGCGCTTGAGGTCGGCGGTGGTGGAACCAAAATCGTCCTGGAGGTCGCGAAGGGCCTGGCGCTTTTCCTGAATATCGCGCCGGATGACCTTCTTCTGTTCTTCGGAAAGCCGACCCTCGCTCTTCACGATCATCCGGGTGACCTGCTCTTCGAGCTGAGACACGCGGTCGACCGCTTCGCGCAAACGATCGAGCAGGCGGCGCTTCACATTCTCGGTGAGCTCCAGCCGGCGAATCGCCTTGGAGAAGCCGACCCGCTGGCGTCCGACCCGCCACTTGCCCCTGACCCACTTGGGGTCTTTCTTGGCGGTTTCCTCGTACTTCGCCTTGAGGGTCAGGTAGCCATCGAACGCGGCCTTCACGTTCGAAACAAGCTTCAGGGTCTCGCGCTTCTTGCGCTCAAGCTTCTCTTCGGTGATTTCTTCTTCAACAAAGATAACCAGTTCCTTGACTCCGATGCGCGAGGCTTCGAGCTGCTCGCCGGCGGCCAGGATTTCACGGGCGGCCATGGGTGTGCGCGTGATCTGGGCGAGCATGATCCGCTTGCCGCGTTCGATGCGCTTGGCGATCGCCACTTCACCTTCGCGGGTAAGGAGGGGAACCGTGCCCATTTCGCGCAGGTACATGCGGACGGGATCGTTCGTCTTGTCGAGCGTTCCCGGCGTGAGGTCGATGGTTTCGCCTTCTTCGGCGTCTGACTTCTCGCGGAACTTCTGTTCGGAGTCGATGATCTCGATGCCCATCGAGCCGAACATGGCGAAAACATCCTCGAGCTCGTCGGACGTGTGAATGTCCGTGGGGAGCATCTCGTTGACTTCTTCGTAGAGAAGGTAGCCCTTCTCCTTGCCCATGGTGATGCCGGTGCGGACTTCGTCGTACTTCTCTTCGAGGGTCAGGGCCATTTTTGAGTTCTAAGTGCTCCGCTGCTTCAGGAACCTTCTATTTTCGCCTGTCGAGGCGTTTTTCGCCAATGTAGACCTACGAGACGGACCGAAGCGCCTCGATTTCCCTCGAAATGCGCGTCTTTTCATCGAGGACGGCATCAATGTCCTCACCCGCGCCGCCTCTCACCAGGGTCTTCTGGATCTCTACAAGCCGCCTTTCCAGAAGGAGTTTGCGCAGAGACAGCGCGCACGAACGCGCGGAGGAGGCCTCCACTTCAAGGTCCTGAACCGCGATTTCCCGCAACACACGACGGTCTTCGTCGTCGGGAAGCGCGTCCTGGAGCGATCCCAGCGAGGCTTCGGCAGAGGCCACGGAGAATCTGAGCAGCGCCGTGAGGATCGAGCCCGCGCGCAGCGAGGACAGATCGAGCCCTTCAAGTTCAACGAACGCGTCGGCGACATCGGGAAGGTTCTTGAGGGCCAGGGCCACAAGCCACACCTCGGAGCGAGTGAGTTCCTGTTTAGGCCCGGCGGTCGTGGTTCTAATGAGGGGGGCGAAGGCCTGCGGCCGCACCGCTTGTCGCGAGCCCAGCGATCGAGCCAGCTCTTCGGTCGCGGCGATGGGATCGATCTTGCCGATCTGGGCGATGCGCGGGATCCAGGCCGCGCGTTCAACGCCGCTCTCGATGCGCCCGAGCGCAGGCAATAGCGCGTTCATGTAAGCGGCCTTCCCCGCGGGGCTCTCGATGTCGTTCTCGCGCGCGGCGAGCCGGGCCAGCCATTCGATCGCGGGTTCGGCGGCTTCAATACGCGCCAGGAAGGGCTCGCGTCCGTATTCACGGATGAACGAATCAGGATCGTGGCCGGATTCGAGCGACACCACGCGAACGTCCATTTTCTCGTCGAGGAAAATCTCAATCGAGCGCTTCGTGGCCTTGACTCCGGCGTCATCGCCGTCGAAGCAGAGAACCGCGCGCGGAGCCAGACGCTTCAGAAGGCGGGCCTGCTGCGATGTGAGCGCGGTGCCGCATGGCGCCACCGTGGAAAGAACGCCGGCCTCGATCGACCGGGCCACGTCGAGATAGCCCTCCGTCACAATCGCCCGACCCGCCTTGCGAATCTCCTCCTTCGCCCAGCTCAGCCCGTAGAGCGTGCGGCTCTTCTGGTAAGCCGGCCCTTCCGGTGAGTTCAGATACTTCGGCTCATCGGCGGGATCGAGGGCGCGGGCGCCGAAGGCAACCACCCGTCCTCGGTCGGAGAGAATCGGAAAGATGGCGCGGTTTCGAAAGCGATCGTAGAGGCCGCGCTGGCCACGGATCGCGAGGCCGGCCATTTCAATCAACTCTTCGCGGAACTGAATCTTGAGGGCGCGCACCATGTCTTCCCAGGCATCCCGGGCCGCGCCGGCACGTATGAACTCGAGGGTTGTTTTCGAAAACTTCCGCCCGAGCAGGTACTCACGCGCCCGACGTCCGGCATCGGCCCAAAAAAACTGTTCGTACTGTCGAGCCGCAGTCTCCAGCACGGGTTCGATCTCAACTCGAAGGCGATCCTCCGGCGACTCTTCGCGCGAATCCGGGATGGGCACGCCAAAGCGTCGGGCCAGAGACTCCACGGCATCCTTGAAGGAAAGGCCTTCCTTGACCTTGACGAACTCGACCACGTCTCCGCCGGCGCCACAGCCAAAGCAGTGAAAGACGGGAGGGTCGGCCCGGACCGTAAACGAAGGCGTCTTCTCTTTGTGAAACGGGCACAGGCCCTTGTGCGACCGGCCCATCTTGCGAAGGACCACGTGCTCCGACACGACACTCACGATGTCCGCGCGGCTCTTGAGTTCGTCCAGGAACGACGGGGTGAACGTCGTCAACGGCGCATCTCCACGATGGTGGCGCCCGCTCCGCCTTCGTTCGGCGCGCCGTCACGGAAGGCAGTGACGTGAGGGTGGGACTTCAGAAGGTCGCGCACGGCGGCGCGGAGCCGTCCCTGACCGAAACCGTGGACGATCCGGATGCTCGGCGCGTCGGCAAGAAACGCATCATCGAGGAACTTATCAACCAAAGGCATGGCCTCATCAACGCGTTTGCCGATGAGTTTGAGTTGGCTCTGCGGCTCGGTCTGGCCGGTCGCGGTCTCCCGCCACGGGGTTTCGCCCTTCGCCAGCACCTCCGCGGGCCAGCGGGGCGGCGCCTGCGCCTTGGGGTTCTTCGCGCGCCGCACGAGGCTCTTTCCGAGACGGATTCGCTTCCCGCCGGAATCAATCTCGACATCCGATGCGGTGACCGCGGTGAGCACACCTCGCCACCCGAGGGACGGGGCTTCAACGAAGTCGCCCACCGAGAGCGTTCCGGCTATCTGCGCGTCACCCGCGGCGTCGCTTTGAGGCGTGATCTGGCTGAGTGTCTCGGTACGGAGACGCGCCACCGCGCGCGGTGTCTTCGCGGTCTTGAGTTTGTCCTCGGCGTCCATGAAAAGCGTGCGCAGGCGCTTGTCCTCTGCCTCTCGAGCGCTCCGGATCCGGCCGCGTGAGTCCTCGCGCATTCGCTCCCGTTCGTCCTCGATACGCGCGAGCCTCTTGGAGAGAGTTTCCTCAAGCTCCCTGGTCTTCGACTGCAAAAGCTCAAGCCCCCGCCGATTCTCAACAAGTTCGGCTTTCTCCCGCGCCAGATCCGCCAGAATGGCTTCCTGCCGCCGTGCGGATTCGGGGAGTCTCGCGCGAGCCTGGTCCACAACACTTGCCGGCACGCCGAGGCGACTCGCGATCTCGAAGGCGAGGGACCGGCCCGGCTGATTCAGGACGAGTTTGTAGGTCGGCGCGAAGGAGGCGGGGTCGTAGGCGAAGGACGCGCAACGCGCGAGGGGCGACTCCTGCGCGAAGAGCTTGAGGTCGGCGTTGTGAGTGGTGGCGATAACCGTCGCTCCACGGTGCGCAAAGTCATCGATGATCGCGGCGGAAAGGGCGCCTCCTTCAAGGGGATCGGTGCCCGATCCGAGTTCGTCAAGGAGAACCAGCGCCCGATCCTCGGCGCCCACATTCATCTTCGCGATGCCGGCGATTTGCGCCGAGAACGTCGAGAGTCCGGCCCCGAGAGATTGATCGTCGCCGATCTCGGCAAAGATCGAATCGAAGAACGGGACGAGGGTGCCCGGAGCGGCGGGAATCGGAAGGCCGCTGCGGGCCATGAGGCAGAGCAGACCCACGGTCTTGAGGGCCACTGTCTTGCCGCCGGTGTTGGGCCCGCCGATGACCAGTATCTTCCGGTCAAAGGCTATCTCAAGGTCGAGGGGAACCGCTTCGCGTCCGCTCGGGGCGAGGCCCAGGTCGGCTCTGACCCGGTCCATCAAGAGGGGATGAAGGCCCCGGACAATCACCATCGATCCGTCTTCCGAGAACGCGGGGGGGCTTGCGCCCAGATCGTGGGCGAGACGGGCCTTGGCGTGGAGCGAATCCCAGGCCTGAAGAATCCCCTCGGCGCGCTCCAGGAGGGGAAGATCCTCGCGAACCTCATCGGACAGACGCCTCAGGATCTCGCGAATCTCCTCCTGTTCCTCTTCGGAAACGACCACCAGCTCATTGTTGACAGCCACCGCTTCAATCGGCTCAATGAATGCGGTCTTCTGCGCTCGGGAGGCGCCATGAACCACACCCTCGAATGAGCGCTTGGCCTCCGCCTTGACCATGAGAACCGATCGACCATTGCGGGAAGCGACAACCTTGTCTTGAAGCACCACATCGGCGTTGGGCTTGCGGAGGTACGTCTCGAAGACAAGATCGAGATCCTCTCGGAGTCGATTCGTGCGGGCCCGCAACCGGCGCAGTTCAGGCGAAGCGTCCTCTCGCACCTCTCCTTTTGGACCGATGGACCGGGCCACGGAGCGCACAAAAGACAGGTCGCCAATACGGACAAGATCGGCCGCTTCGGCGGGAAAGCGGGAGGAGGGAAGAGAGCGACGATCAAGGCGCGCTAGAACATCGCGACCGAGATCAGAGCTCGCCTCCGCGAAAGAAGCCAGAGCGACAAGGTTAACGCCCTCCAGGTACTCTCCCGCGATCGCGAGCCCCGCGCAGATATCACCGACCTCGGGTACGCCTTCGAAGCGGAGAGGCCCGTCGCTCAACAGCGTCTGGAGCGCCTCCACTTGTGCGAGCGAGGCCTCTATCCCGGTTCGGTCCGACCGGTCGGGAATGAGGGCGGCGAAGGCCTCCTGGTTTCCCGACCTTGTCGCCCTTTTGACCAGAAGCGCGCACACCGTGTCCCATTCGAGGGCTTTGAGACTCGACGCATTGGTCAGGCTCGACCGAGACAGAGGCGAGTTCGGGGTCACAAAAGGGTCAGAGGATGAGTTGACTCGAAGTCACGCCAAAAGCGAAACTGCCGGTTTTCCTGGAACGTCTGAAGGAGCGGATCCCCAACCGAAATGACTTTCGTCGAGACCTCCTTCCTTTTCCTGTACTTCCTGGTACTGGTCATCCTCGGCGTTTTCGGGGTTCACCGATACGCCATGGTCTACCTCTACACCCGCCACAAGGACGGTAAGGCGGTGTGCAGGCCCATCTCTTCCCATCGGCTCCCTCCGATGGTCACGGTGCAGCTCCCGCTTTTCAACGAGATGTATGTTGTGGATCGTCTGATCGCCTCGGTGGCCGAAATACGGTATCCAAAGGACAGACTGGAGATACAGGTCCTCGACGATTCGACGGACGAGACCACGGCGATTGCGGAAGCGGCGGCCCTTAAGGCCCGAGCCGACGGTCTGAACATGACCCTGGTCCGTCGTCAGGATCGGGTGGGTTTCAAGGCCGGGGCGCTTGAAAACGGGCTCAAGGTGGCCAAGGGAGAGTTCGTCCTCATTTTCGACGCCGACTTCATAGCGCCTCCTGACATTCTGGAAAAATCGCTCGGGCACTTCGAGGATGAGGATGTCGGGATGGTCCAGGCTCGCTGGGGTCATGTCAATCGGAACTTCTCCCTTTTGACCGAGCTCCAATCCATCATGCTCGACGGGCATTTCATCATGGAGCACGGCGGCCGCAGCCGCAGCGGCCGATTCTTCAACTTCAACGGCACGGCGGGAATCTGGCGAAAGGCGGCCATCCTCGATGCCGGAGGATGGGAGCACGACACCCTCACCGAGGATCTGGACCTCTCCTACAGGGCCCAGATGCGGGGCTGGAGATTCGTGTTCCTCGAGGACCTGATTTCTCCCGCGGAGCTGCCGGTGGACGTGAATGCCTTCAAGAGCCAGCAGGCTCGCTGGGCCAAAGGCTCCGCCCAGGTGTGTGTGAAGCTCCTGCCGCGAATTCTGGCCTCGTCCCTGCCCTTAAGCATCAAGACCGAGGCGGCCTTTCACCTGACCGCCAATTTCACCTATCCGTTGATGGTGCTCCTGTCCCTGCTCATGTTCCCAGCCATGGTCATCCGCTACAACATGGGCTTTGTGGAAATGCTTCTCATCGATGTTCCTCTTTTCCTGGGCGCCACCGCCAGCGTTTGTTCCTTCTACGCGCTGGCCCAGCGACAAGCCTTTGGAGAGGGCTCCTGGCTCTCGCGACTGAAGTACGTTCCGGGCGTTCTGGCTCTGGGGATCGGTCTGTCGGTGAACAATGCGAAGGGGGTTCTCGAAGGCCTTCTGGGAAAGCCGTCCGAGTTCGTTCGGACTCCTAAGCTGGGCGTCGAGGCGGCCACCGATGAGTGGCGGTTGAAGCGCTATCGCGGCCTCACAAACTGGGTGCCTTACTTCGAACTCGCCTTCGCCTTTTATTTCACCGCCATGGCGGTTTATGCGGTGACCCACGGTCTTTGGGGATCCCTCCCGTTTATCCTGATCTTCCAGGCGGGCTATCTCTACACGTCCCTCCTGTCGTTGATTCAAGAGATCGAGCGTCTGGTCCCCGTACGCGCGATCGAGGCCTGAACTCGCGGCCTGCGGCGCCGGGCTCAGAGTTCCCGGCGTTCGCCCCCGCAGGCCTCGCACGGACACAGGTCGCGGAGCCGCGGAAACGCCCAGATGCCGGTGTCGTGGCCATCGCTCCATCGAAACATCAAAGCGTAGTTCCCGACGCTCTCGATTGAAACCAGAGTCTGATTCTTCAGGTCGAGATAGCGAGGGATCGGAGCGTGTCCCTGACAAGCAGCGCACGGACACCAGCTGCGCAGGTAATCGAGCGAAAACTCCGACTTGTGCCCATCCGACCAATCAATGGCCAGGACCCGGCGTGACCGATGGTGCCGGACTTCGACCGGTTCCTGGGATCCCAGGTTCAACTCCGGTGTTTCGCTCACGGAAGCTCGAGGGCTGCTAAAGGGTCTGGGAAGCTCAGAGCCAGCCCATGCGCCGAGCGAGGAAGGCGGCGCCAAGACCGAGGGCCGCGCCCATAAGAAGCAGGGCCAGGGCGCCCACCCCGATCATGAGCCAGAACGCCGGACCGCGGTTCGGAACCGTGGGAGGGAGCGGAGGGCTCGCCAGCACCGCTTGAGCTTTCGGCCGCTCAGGCCACGACTCCGACGCCTGCGGGGGGGAGTGCACCGGACTTCGCGGGGTGGGCGCGGACTCCTGAGGCGCCTGCCGATGGTCTGTCCCACTGCGAGAAGTCACCGCGTCGTCGGGGAGGGGGGCTCCTTCTAGGACGGTGGCGGAGAATGACTGCTGACCCACCTGCCCCACCATGGTCTCGGAGACTATAAGTTCGTCCTCGGCCACCGACACCACCGGCAGTTCGTCGCGGATTTCGGCTCTGAAGGAGGCTGACCCAAAACGCACGACCGACCCTTCCCTCACGGCAGCATCGACGATCCGTTTTGAGTCCACGAACGTGCCGTTGGCGCTTCCCTGATCAACCACAAAGAAGACACCCTGCTTTCGTTTGATCAGGGCATGGCGTCTCGAAACCGAGGGATGCGGGACGACCACATTGCAGCCCGCCTCGCGCCCGACGAGAGCCTCGTCGGCATCCAGCGCGATGGCTTCTCCCTTCTGGGGGATCAAGCGCAACACAGACATTGTTCGAGTGTAGCACGCACGAAAGCCAGTTGACCGCGGCCCGTCCGGAGCGTTACAAAGGCCTCTCTGAATGGCGACGGAATCGGCAATTGAGAGGCAGGCGTTCGTCTTCGTCGAAGACCTTTCGAAGAGATTTGGCTCGGATTGGGCTCTGGCCCGGGCCAGCTTCACCGTCGAACGGGGCAAGCTGGCTCTTCTTACCGGGGCGAACGGGTCGGGAAAAACCACCCTGATTCGCTGCCTTTCTACGGCACTCGCGCCCGACTATGGACAAGCCTCGGTGGGCGGCAACGACCTGGTGAGGGGCCGGGAGGAGGTGCGCCGCCTGGTGGCCTCCCTGAGTCAGCCGCCGGGTTTTTACGGCGGGCTTTCGGCCCGCGAGAATCTGGCCCTCGCTGACTCGGTCTTGGGCCTCGCCAAGGCGGACGCCATCCAGGCGGTGTTAGATCGAGTCGGCCTCAGCTCCCGGCAGAACGTCCCGCTCGATGCTTTCTCGTCGGGAATGAAGCAGCGTTTCGCCCTGGCCAGGCTCTCGCTCCTGCAACGGGACCTTGTCCTGCTCGACGAGCCGGAAGCCCACCTCGATGGGGCAGGCCTGCGACTGCTTCAAGAACTGCTCGCGGAGTGGAAAGCGCGGGGGGCAGCCATCGTCTGCGCCACCCACGCGCCGGATCGCTTCCATGGCCTCGGAGATCTTGAAGTCCGGCTGGTCGGTGGACGCCCAAAACACGCCGGAGTGAGCGCGTGAGCGCTTTCCGGGCCCTTTTCGTGAAGGATCTGCGCATCCTGATGCGAAGGCGAGGCGGTTTTCTCTCGGCGTTCGCGCTCGGCGCCATCATTATGCTGATGGCAAGTCTCTCCGGCGAGGCGACGCCTCAAAGCCTGGGCCAGAGGGGTGCGGCCGCTTTCTGGATGGGACTGTTCCTCGGCTCCACACTGTTTCTCTCGGACTCCTTCGAAACCGAGCAACGCGACTCCGGCCAGCGGGCCTTGATCCTCCTCGGAGCTTCACCCACGGCCTTCTTCTACGCCAAGGCCCTGGTGAATTTCCTCGGTTTGTTCGTGGTGGGGGTTCTCCTGACCCCTATCTCGGCGGCCCTTTTTGGGGCGGGGCCGTCGCTTGGCGGCGGACTTGCGGTTCTGGGGCTTGGGACACTTTCTCTGTCGGCGCCCGGCACACTATTTACCGCCCTGGTTTCTGAAAGTGACAAGCGGCATCTGCTGCTCCCCGTCATGATGTTCCCTTTGGTGGTGCCAGTCCTGATCACCGTCGTCCAGTCGACGTTGCTGCTCACCTTTGGCGATCCCATGGGACAGGGGAGCGCCTGGATCTCTCTCCTCACCGTTTTTGCTCTTCTGCACTGGCTCCTCGACGGCGCGCTCTACTCAAGGGCCGTGGACTAGCTTGATTCATTTGCCTCATCGGGGCGGCCCCCGTCTTGGTAGGCTCTGCGCGAGCGTATGAAGCCCAAGACACTCGTCGCCCTAGGCGGCTCACTGCTGCTTGCGGGATCCTTCTGGGGCCTGCTGTTCGCCCCCGCCGAAGTGTTCATGGGGGACGTCTACCGGATCTTCTACATCCATGTCCCCACGGCATGGAATGGCCTGCTCCTGCTCACGGCCGCGTTCCTGTGTGCCCTCATGTACCTGCTGAAAGGCGATTTCCGGTGGGACGATCGGCTGGAAGCGACCATGGAGGCGGGCGTCGTGTTGTCTGCCCTCCTCACCATCCAGGGTTCCATCTGGGCGAGGCCCACCTGGGGCGTCTGGTGGAACTGGGACCCGCGGCTCACCACCACCGCCATTCTGGTTTTTGCTTTCGCGGGAATTCTGGCCCTCCGCACCTCCCTGAAGGAGCCGAGGCGACGCGCCATGGTCACCTCGGTCGCGACCATTGTGGCCGCCGCGGACGTCCCCCTCGTCTATTTCTCGGTACGGTTCTGGAATTCACTCCATCAGATTCAGTCGTCGCCGGAGACTGTCTCTGCGGCTTTTGTCTGGCCGCTCCGGGTGAACGCCATCGCGGTATTGATTCTGATGGCGGGCCTGATCTCGATCCGGGCGGAAACGGTGTCGCGTCTTCGGGAAGCGGGCTCCGAGCCACCCCCCCTGGACTCCAGCCAACCCCTGGGGGCAGACCGGTGAGCGGCGAAATTGTTGGGGGCTGGGAGTACGTGATCGCGGTGTATGTGATCTCCGCCATCGTCTACGCCGGTTATGCGTATTCGGTGATCCGAAGGGACAATGCATCTCGGTCCCGTTCCAAGGAGACAAAGTCATGAGTTCGAACGACGGCAAAAAACGAGTGGCGCTCGCCTTGGGCGCCTGCGCATTCGCGGGAACCCTCCTGTATTTCGTCGTGGGCGGGATCGGCAACAATCTCGTCTACTACTGGGGTCCCACGGAAGTCCTGGCGGCCGGACCGAAGGCCAAGGGCGCTTCAATTCGGCTGGGCGGTCTGGTCGAGAAGGGCTCGATCGTGAAGGGCGAGGGTTCAAACATGAGCTTCACCGTCACCGACGGCAAGAAGTCTCTTCCGGTCAGGTGCATCAGCGTGCCGCCCCAGATGTTTCGCGAAGGGATCGGCGTTGTCGTTGAAGGAACGGTTGGGGGCGACGGCGTTTTTGAGTCTCACCGACTTATGGTTTCGCACGGCAACGAATATCGGGCTCCAGGCGACCCGGCTTCGGTGAACCTCAAGAAACTCATGAACTCCACCGATGGCCTCACCCCTGACAGAAAATAAAGGCGCCGGGACAACAAGATGACAGCGTCGATCGGTCGGGGGCTTGTCCTCCTGTCTCTGCTGTGTGCGTCCGCCGGAGCCGTGGCCGCCTTTGCCGCTTTCCTGAAGAAGCGCGCCGACCTCACCCGCATCGCCGTCCGGGCCTCCTACGGGTTCGCCCTGTCGATGGTTCTCGCGAACCTCTGGATGGTCCTGGCCCTTCTCCGAAACGACTTCTCCATCTCGTATGTGGCTCAGGTTGGCTCCGTCTCGCTGCCAACGTGGGTCAAGGTGGTGAGCCTCTGGTCGTCCCTCGAAGGATCCATCCTCTTCTGGGGCGGCGTCCTCGCCCTCTACATCGCCATCGCGACGCGGAGTCTCAATGACTCTCATGGCTGGGCGCGTCCGGCCGCGATCGGCTCCTGGCTTATGTGCGCGACGTTCTTTTGCTTTCTCATCGCGGGGCCCGCCCAGCCGTTTGGGACCGTCGTCGATGTGCCCGAAGACGGCCCGGGACCGAACCCGCTGCTTCAGAACCACCTCCTGATGGCGATCCATCCCCCGTTCCTCTACGGTGGTTACGTGGGCATGACCATCCCCTTCGGACTGGCGCTTGCGGCACTGATGTCGGGACGCTTGTCGCCGACGTTGCTCGGCACCCTCCGCACCTCCCTTCTGGCCCCCTGGACTTTTCTCACCTGCGCCGTCGTTCTGGGCGGCTGGTGGGCTTACGAGGTCCTGGGATGGGGGGGGTATTGGGCCTGGGATCCTGTCGAGAACGCCTCGCTGCTCCCGTGGCTCGTCGCCACCGCCGCGCTCCACTCCGCCATCCTCACCGAACGCCGGGGGGTCCTCAAGGGGTGGACGATGTCTCTCGTCATTGCCAGCTTTCTGTTGACGATCCTGGGCACGTTCATGACGCGCTCCGGTATTTTCAACTCGGTGCATTCGTTCACCCAGAGCGCCATCGGTCCCACGATTCTCTGGTTCCTGGGAATCGCCACTCTTCTCAGCGTCCTGCTTCTGGGCTTCCGCGTCGACCTTCTGAAGCCTGATGGCGAGCTTGACCGAGGCGCCTCCCGCGACACCGCCTTTCTCGCCCAGAACCTGCTTCTTGTTCTGTTCACTTTCACGGTCCTGATCGGAACGTTGTTCCCACTCATCGTCGAGGCGGTCCGCAATGTTCAGATGAGTGTGGGCCGTCCCTACTTCGATCGAATGACCATTCCGATCGGAGCGCTGCTTCTCTTCGTCATGGGTGTCGGACCTGCGCTGCCCTGGGGGTCGGCTTCAACCGAGGAGCTGAAGAGAAGGCTGCTGCCGCCTTTCGGCCTCGGCTTCGTCGCGTTGCTGATGGCCCTGGCCTTCGGAGTGCGGACGCCCTGGACCCTCGTGACCTTGTTCTTTGCGGGATACACCGCCTACGTCACGATCTTCGAAGCGCTGCGCCCCGCGCGAACGCGAATGAAGTTCCGAACCGACGGCTTCTGGAAAGCCTTCTCCCAGGATCTGTTCGGGCCGGGACTGCGGCGTCTGGCCGCGTATGTGGCTCACGCGGGAGCGGTGACCGCATTCATCGCGATCGCGGTTTCGAGCACGCGCGCCACGTCCATTGAAGGCTCCCTCCAGCAGGGCGAAACCATGACCCTCGGGCGATACACCCTGACCCTGGAAGGGATCGAGCACGCCGAGGAAACAAATCGAACCTCCCTGATCGCTCGCATCGGGGTGAAGAAGGATGGCGTCGATGTGGGGCCTCTACGGCCCATGATGAATCAGTATCGATCGCAGCGCGAAGCCATCGGCACTCCCGCCGTGCGAACGGGTCTGATCGAGGACCTCTACCTCTCCGCGATGAACATCGACGCCGACACCGGCGCCGTCGGACTCCTGGTCCTCATCAATCCTCTGGTGAGCTGGCTCTGGATCGCCACCGTAGTGATGGCGACCGGCGGTTTGATGGCTCTTTTCTCATCGGTCCGCGTGGGACATACGGTCGAAGCGGCCCGGGAACTTCAAGCCGAAGCCGTGCGCTGAAGGCGCCTGACCCGAAGGACCGAAATCGG
>JANLWV010000090.1:0-16357 GCA_031364765.1 Vicinamibacteria bacterium | reverse complement strand
GTTACGGACATTCGCGATCATCGAGCCGAGCAAGGAGCCACACGATTCCGAAGTTCCGGCAGCTCAGTGGCGACGCGGGAGGCGTCCCCGACGCGGCGACTCGCGATCACAAACGAGCGCCAGCGACTTTGCGTTGAAGGGATCCGCGAAGCGGAGCCATTCAAAAACGCCCCGATCGCGAGCGACCCGCTCGCCCCCAGGACCCGCTTCATTCTTGCTTAAGTCGATGGCGGCAGACTCGACAGGAACCTGCAAATTCAGGCTTGCGTTGCGTAGGCGCTGGCGGTGCTGCTGTTGTCCTACGCCTCAGCAGGCGCTCCAGAAGGCACATTTGGGATTTCGCAACCTGACAGAGGCTGACGTGCGAGCAGAAGTTCTGAAGCAGGACGCGGAGTGGGATACCGCGTTGCAGAGCAGCGAGCCAAGACCGTAGATGCCGACTCTATCGTCCGACGCTGCGCGGGACCTTGCGAGCGAAGGCCGAGGGGCCGCGCCTACCCTGCCGGCCCTTCGGCCCGGCGGGCACAGGCGAACGCAGTGGGGCGCTAGGTTCCTCTTAATCAAAGCGGGGCGGCCAGCCCCGCCTCATTCATTAGAGAACGCCCTGCGCCCCACGGATGTGAGGGCGAGGAAAGGCCCCTCGGCCGCAGCATCACCACGAGAGGCGCGGCTTGGGTTCCGCCGAGACTCGTGCGACCAGCCGATGCCGTCCGCTTCAGCCTGCGTCACTGAGGCCGCTGGCGTTCGCTCGCTTGGCTTCCCCTACGGCAGCCGAGTGAAATACGCGCGGCCGGCGCGGCGGACTACGGAGAAACGCGAGCGGGGAGGGAACAAGCCCTCCTCTCGGAATGGCGGCATCGGGCGGGACTCGTCGACGACCACGTCCGCCTTCTCGGGATCGGTTCCGTCATCCACACGCTTGAGCGCGCCGATGAAGATCAGTTCGCGGAACTTGAGATCGGGCAGATCGAGAACTCCCCCGTCGTCCTTCTTCACGTCCTCGAACACGCTCACCCCTTGTACCCGGCGTCGCGGGCGGCGCGCTCCATGCAGTAACCCACGAAGCGCATCCAGCGGGCATCCGCCACGGAAAGGTCGAGACTCGTGAGGAACCCGCGGAAGAGACGGCTGTATCTCTCCTTCTCCTTGCGGATGGCGCCCACGGCGCGCAGGCCAATCTCGAGCTCCTCGGCAAGCCTCTGGCGATCGTCATAAGTGAGGATGTGCCCGGGACGGGGCTGTGGCTCGAGACGGAAACACTCGTAGACCGTGATCGCCACCGCATGCGAGAGATTGAATGAGGGCTGGGCGGGGTGAGCAGGAATGGAAGCCCGGCGGCCGCAAAGAGCCATCTCTTCAAAGGTCAGGCCGCTTTGCTCCGGCCCGAAGACGAGACAGGTGGAGGCGCCCCAAGGGGCCGTCCCGAGCTGCCGGACTCCCTCTCGCACATCGAGCACCGCGACCTGGTCGTCGCGCCCCGACAAGGCAAGGGCCATGGTCGAGCCGCGGAGCGCCTCGTCGAGCGTCTTGAAGACCTTCGCCTGTTCCAGAACCTCCTGCGACGCCCAGGCGGTGCGCCAGGTCTCGATGGTTCGCCAGTCGGACGGGTCCACCAGGCGAAGGTCACAGAGGCCGGTGTTCTTCATGACCCGAGCCACCGATCCAATGTTCGCGCCATTCTCGGGACGCACGAGCACAACTGCCGGTCGAGTCATTCCGGGAAGACTCTAATCTCACCTTCAGGCAGACTTGCGGTGGATTTGCGGGCGTTGAGGATCAGATCCTCGCAGTTGGGCGCGCGGCGTCTCTGCGGGATTCCAGCGGGAGTGCGGCCGGCCCGTTCAACACCTTCCCATCCTTGTCAAAGCGCGAGCCGTGGCAGGGGCAGTCCCAGGTTTTTTCCGCGTTGTTGAACCCCACGAGGCAACCCAAGTGCGTACACACGGGCGACACCGCATGCAGCAGCCCATGCTCGTCGCGGAACACCGCCGTCTTCTCGCCGGCGATCTCCACGATCTTCCCCTCCCCCTTCGCCACGCCGGCGACAGAGAGAGCACCAGCGCCCTTCAGACGGTCCGCCACCAGGTGAACCGGGAAGTCGATGTTTTCCTTCACGAAGTCGACGATCGATGCCCTGGGCTTGAATCGGTTCGGGTCATAGAGTTCCTGATAGGGGTTCTGACGGCCCAGGATGAGGTCGGTGTTGATCATCCCGGCGAGGGTCCCGAGGGTCATCCCTGTTCCGCTGTAGCCGGTAGCCACGTAAACGTGCTTCGAGTTGAGCTCCCTGCCGATGTAGGGCAGACCATCCACGGGCTCGATGACCTGAGCCGACCAGCGGTAGGCCACGGATTCCACCTTGAAGCGGCGGGAGGCAAATTCCAGCAGGGCCTCAAAACGCTCTGTCGTGTCCTCGTCCTGGCCGGTCTTGTGGTCCTCGCCTCCGACGAGCAGGACCGCACCTTTGTCTGTGGTCTGGCTGCGGATGTAATGGTAGGGATCTTCGGTGTCCCAGAACAGCCCCACGGGCGGCTCCACAGCCGGCTTCAGGCGCAGAGCAAGGACGTAGGAACGGTAGTTCGCGATCTTCGTCTGCACGAGCAGGTTGTCGAACGGGGCGTGGGTGGCCACGATTACGTCGCGCGCCACAACCGTCGCGGTCTCCGTCACCACGCGGCACGGTGTCCCATCTTCGATAGACACGACGCGGGTTTGCTCGAAGACGTGGCTCCCGCCCCCCGGGATCGCGAGCGCCAACGGGAGGAGGTAACGGCGCGGGTGAAACTGCGCCTGACGGTCAAAGCGAAGGGCGCCGGCCACGGTGAAGGGCAGCGGCACGTTGTGAGTGAGCGACACCTTCACACCGACTCTCGCGGCGGCCTTCCGTTCGACCTCGAACTGCGGCAACAACTTCGGGTCCTCCGTGTACTGGAACGCGGGGAGCCTCGTGAAGTCGCAGTCGATGCCTTCCTCACGCACCAACGCGGCGATCTGCGACAGGGCGGCCCGGCCGGACGCGGCGGCCAGGCGCGTGCCACCTTCGCCGAAGTCCTTGATCAGGTCCTCATAGCTTCGGTCGAGGGCTTCCGTGAGGTGGGCCGTAGTGAAGCCGCTCACTCCCTCGGCCACCCGTCCGGCCTCGATCACCGCCACGGAGCGGCCGGCCCTTCGCAGGAGCGTCGCCGCAGTCAGTCCGGTGATGCCGCCGCCAACGATGGCCACGTCCACGGCCAGATCGGACTTCAGGGGAGGAAACGCAGGGGCCCTGTGGGTCGCGATCCAGAGCGATTTGGAACCTTTGGGGAGTTTCATGGGACCTCACTTTGTCGGGCCGTGGTCTCCGCCTTTTTCTTCGTCTGAATATGAGG
Source organism: Vicinamibacteria bacterium (assembly GCA_031364765.1). Lineage (GTDB taxonomy): Bacteria > Acidobacteriota > Vicinamibacteria > Fen-336 > JAGNNV01 > JAGNNV01. The sequence goes on along the minus strand of JANLWV010000090.1, from coordinate 12,989 downwards.
ACGGCTCCTTGACAGGCTTTGAGCAAGGACTGTGCCTGCGCGGCAGATCGCCGCGCGGCGCGGGGTCGTTCGCCTCCGGCGCCTCGATTTCTACAAAGAGGCTGGAATGGACGCGGACGAGAGATCCTGCCTGCCGAGAAAGCGGGCTTCGAGCCCTGACCGCTTGCAGCGGGCGCAAGGCCCAAAGAGAATGAGGCGGTGAGCGAGGCGCCCCAGGAATTCGACCTCATCGTCATCGGGTCGGGACCGGCGGGCGAGAAAGGCGCGGCCCAGGCCGCCTACTTCGGCAAGCGGGTGGCCCTGATCGAGAAACACCACCTCTTAGGCGGCGCTCTCATCAATACCGGAACGATCCCCAGCAAGACTCTTCGCGAGACCGCCCTTTATTTCTCCGGCCTCGGCCAGCGCGGCCTGTACGGCATCGACTACACGCTGCGAGAGAACCTCACCGTTCCTCAGTTCATGCACCGGGAGTTGGAAGTCACGAGGAGCCTGCGCGACTTGCTGGCCCACAATCTCTCGCGGCACAACGTCACGGTGTTTCATGGGGAGGCGAGCTTCGCCGACCCCCGTACCGTGGTCGTCGCCGGTTCGGACACGACCCATACGCTGCGCGCCTCGATCATCCTGATCGCCACGGGCAGCCGGCCGGTCTGGCCAAAGGACACGCCCCATGATCCGCGTCTGTACGACTCCGACACCATCCTCCACATGGACACCATTCCGGAGTCGCTGGCCGTCATTGGCGCGGGCGTCATCGGTTGCGAGTACGCGACCATGTTTCGGGCTCTGGGCGTCTCGGTCACTCTCGTCTGTTCGTCGGAACAGCTCTTGCCGTTTCTCGATGCGGAGATCGCCGATCACCTCCGTCTCCAGATGGAGCTTCTCGACATCGACCTGAGGCGCAAGACCACCTTGCTCGAGACCGTTCTAGACGAGAGTCCCGACTTCGTCCTGCTCCGTCTCTCCGAAGGCGAGGTGAGGGTCGACCGGGTTCTCTTCGCGACCGGACGCCAGGGGGCGACCGCGGAACTCGGTCTCGACCGCGCGGGCCTGGTGGCGACCGATCGCGGTCAGATCAAGGTCAACGAGAACTACCAGACCGCGGTGGATCACATCTATGCCGCCGGCGATGTGATCGGCATTCCCGCCCTGGCTTCGACCTCGATGGAGCAGGCCCGGGTCGCCATGTGTCACGCCTTCGACCTTGGCTACAAGGATCGGGTTTCCCCCATCCTGCCCCTGGCGATTTACACCATTCCCGAGCTTGCCTCGGTCGGGGAAACCGAGCAGAGTTGCGCCAGGCAGGGAATCCCCTGCCTCGTGGGGAGATCGTCGTATGCGCGGAACGCGCGGGGGCAGATCGTGGGGGACGTTCAGGGTCTGGTGAAACTCGTCTTCCGCAATCCCGACAAGAAACTCCTGGGCGTTCACATCGTGGGAGAGAGCGCGTCCGAACTCATCCACGTCGGGCAGGCGGTCCTGCATTTCGGCGGAACCATCGACGACTTCATCGCCATGGTCTTCAATATCCCGACGCTGGGGGACGCGTACAAGTACGCGGCCTACGACGGCCTCCAGGCTCTCGCCAAGTCCCGGCTGGGTTAGGAATGTCCCCTTCCCAAAGTCTCGCGAGGGGCGCCCTCGCGATGATCCTGTCGTCGTTCGCGTTCGCGATCATGGGCGCCTGCATACAGATCTGCGCCGAGACCCTGCCGAACGGAATGGTGGTGTTCTTTCGCAACATCAGCGGCCTGGTTCTCCTCTCTCCGATCCTGATGCGGGGTGGGTGGGAGGTCCTGAAGACGAGCCACTTCAAGCAGCACGTCGTGCGCGGAGTGGCCGGGCTGTCCTCGATGTATTGCTTCTTCTACGCGATCTCGCACATGCGGCTCGCGGACGCCGTCCTTTTGAACTACACGCTTCCCCTTTTCATTCCCGTGGTCGAGGCGTTGTGGCTGGGCGAATCCATGCCCGTTCGCCTGGCGGCACCCCTCGGCCTCGGCTTCCTGGGTGTGCTCGTTGTTCTTCGGCCAGGAAGCGATCTCGTCCCCGCGGCCGCGTTTGTCGGACTGCTCGCCGGCCTTCTCTCCGCCGTGGCCCAGACCGGCGTTCGCAAACTCACCTTGACCGAGCCGACGGTGCGTATCGTGATCTACTTCGCGATCATGGGTTCAACCCTCTCGGCAATCGGCCTGCCTTTCGTCTGGGTCACGCCGGCGCCCACGGTCTGGCTGACCATCGTCGTGCTGGGCACAAGTGCCACCGCCGGACAACTCCTCCTCACCAAGGCCTACTCTTACGCGCCGGCGTCACAGATCGGCGGGTTCATTTACACCGGGGTGATTTTCGCAGCACTCCTGGACTGGCTGCGTCTCGGCCTCGCGCCAAGGCCGTATTTCTTCGCCGGCGCAGTGCTGGTCATGGCGGCCGGAGCCTTGATGTTCCGGCTCGCGAGCCGGGGCCCGGTGACCATCGACAGCGAGTAGTCGCTAGCCAACCCTGTGCAGACCGACGCCGCCCTTCACTTCAACGACGCAGTGCGACGGGACGTGGCATCGGCGCGGGCGCAGTGGTTTCGTCTCCTCGAGGCGTTTTCGTCGCGTGGCATTACCTTTGGCGGAGCGCCGATGCCCACGTTCCTCCGTCCCCAGTTCGTGGATCGTGACACCTGGGCCACCCTGACCTCAAGTGCTACCCGGCTCGTCCGACTGGCGGAGCGAGTGAGCAAGACCGCCTTCGGCGGATCTCTCGAAAAGCTCCTCGACTTTCTCGGAGCTCCCGAGGCGCACCGGAGACTCCTGCGACTGGAACCTCCTGGCCCCGATGTCTCTTTGTCGCGGGTCGATGGCTTCATAGCCTCCGGGAAGATTCGCTTCATCGAGATCAACTCCGACGCTCCCGCGGGCTTTGGTTACGCGGATCGCATGACCGAAGTCTTCGCGCGGATGCCTCTCGTCGAGCAGATGAGTGCTGTCGATCCAATTTCAGTGGTGGGATCGGTGGATGCGCTCGTAGCCGAGCTCAAGGCGCACGCCCGTGTGCCGAACCCCCGTGTGGCGATCGTGGACCTGGCATCGGTCCGCACCCGGCCCGATCAGGAAATTCTGCGCGAGGAGTTCATGCGACGGGGTCTCGCCACTCTCCTGGCCGACCCGCGCAATTTGCAGATCGCAGCGGGACGTCTGGTTGCGGAGGGTCAGCCGATCGACCTCGTCTACCGGCGCACCGTCATCTCCGAGGTTCTGGCCATCGAGAAGGAGGCGCCCGCTTTCTTCGAAGCGTACGTGAAGGGCCTCGCGGTGTTCGTGAATTCGTTCCGGTGTTATCTCTCCGAGGACAAGGCTTTCTTCGCCATCCTGACCGCCGAACGATTCTCCGAGCTTCTGTCCCCAGACGAACGCGACTTCGTGGCGGCCTGCGTGCCGTGGACACGGAAGGTGGAGGAGGGAAAAACCGAATGGCGGGGACAGACGCTGGACCTCCTGCCCTGGATCGAGGAACATCGAGAGGGGTTGGTGCTCAAGCCGACTCATGGCTATGGAGGAGACAACGTCACCGTCGGATCGTCGATTTTGGAGCGACGCTGGTCGAGCGCGATTCAAACGGCGGTGACCCAGGGCGGATGGATCGTGCAGGAACGCGTCGAGGTTCCGGAGGAGGAGTTCCCGGTGTTCGGCCCCGATGGAACGTTGCGCTTCGAGTCGCTCAAGGTGAACACGAACCCGTTCTACGTGGGCGGCGCTTCGGTGGGCGCGGTCACGCGGGTCTCCAGGGACGCGGTCATCAACGTGTCCGCGGGCGGAGGCAGCGTCCCGACGTTGGTGGTGTAGCCCGCGGTGACAGGCTTGGACATGACATCGGGCGAGCCGAGAGGCAGTGCCCAGGAGCTGTCTGTGGGCCGGGGGGCGGGGCTCGCCCTGGCGCTGGCGCTTCTGGCGACGCTGGTCATGGCCGCGCCGGTGGTCATAGCACCGGGCGAGCGCATCTTCGGCAGCGGCGAGACGCTCGGTCACGACGACCCGAACCGTGACGCTCTCGTGGTCATCGAACAGTTCCGGACCGGCCGGGTGCCGGCTCCCTACATGCAGCCCCTCACCGACCTCCCCGGCCAGGTTCTCGCCCGGGCCTTTGGCCCGGTCGCGGCCTACAACGTTCTGATTCTCGTCACGTTTCCTCTCGCCGCCTTCACCGCCTACCTGCTGGCGCGCCACCTCCTCCTCTCCCATTTCGCGGCGATGGTTGCGAGTCTCGCCTACGCGTTTCTGCCGTTCCACGTCTTTCAAGCCGGGGGTCATCCGCACATCGCACAAACGCAGTGGCTGCCTCTCTATTTTCTGGCCTTGTGGCGCTGTGTCGACCGTCCGGACCTCAAGCGCGCCATCCTGCTGCTCGCGGCAGCTATGGCCGTCACTCTCTCCAACTTCTATGGCGGATTCATCGCGGCGGTGATGAGTCCGGTGGCGCTCATCGCTTACGGCATGCTGCCGTCCCGCCACCCAGGGGCTTCGAGGCTGCGCCGGGTCGCGATCACCGGCCTCGTGCTCGCGGCCGCGGTGGCTGTCGGTCTCGGCCTTATCCGGCAGTTCGCCCCCTCGGTTTTGCTTCGGCCAGGGACACTGGACTTCCCGAGGGCAGAACTCTTCACGTGGAGTGCCAAATGGTGGAGCTACTTCATTCCCCCGGTGGACCATCCGTGGTTAGGCGCCCGCATCCGCGAGTTCTGGGATAGGCAGGGGATCGGTGAGAGCCTGCTCGAGCACCAGCAGGTCAGCCTGGGCTTTTCGCTCCTGGTCCTTTCTTTCGTGCCCCTGTGGCTGTGGCTTCGCAGGAACCGGGATACGAAGGCGATCCGCATAGTTCCGCTCCTCACGAGTCTCGCCTTTGTCGCGCTGCTCTGTTCGCTCTCACCCGAGCGGAGGATCGGATCCTTCACCTTCGTACGCCCCTCCGCATGGCTCTATGAGATGGCGCCGATGTTCCGGGCCTATTCGCGGTTCGGGTTGGTGGTGGGCCTCATGACGGCGCTGCTTGCGGGAGCGGGCGCTGCGTGGCTTTGGCGTTTGCCGTCCTCCACCCCTCGCCGCGCCGCCGCCCTGCTCCTCGGCCTCGCCGCATTGGAGTACGCGCCCTTCCCGCCTTGGCCATGGCGCGACGTTCTGCCGACCCGCGCCCACCGATGGCTCGCCTCGCAGTCCGGCCCGCTGCGCGTCCTGGATTGCGTGCCTCCGCTCCGGGTGTCCGACTCCCTCGCCGCTTCGCTCGTTGGGCACAAAGTCTCGCTCCTGGGCACGCCATCCTTCGACGACTGCGGTGAGCCGCGCCTCGGTGAAAGGCTGAGTGCGCTTGGCTATACCCACGTCGTGGTCCGACGAAACAGTGCGATCGGAGCCTGGCTCGCGGGATCGAGCGCCGCGCTTCACGCCTGGCGCTTCATGGCTGATGGCGGGCTTCAACGCGCCGTGGCCTTCGAGGACTCATGGATACTGGAGGTGAAAGGCGAACGTCCGATTGTGTCCGTGGGCGCCTGGCTCGGCTTCTTCCCTCGCGAGTATGAAGCAGAAAACACCTGGCGCTGGATGTCCCAGCGGGGGGCGCTGCGAATCCACGTGTCCCGCGCTTCGCCGGACACGGTCCTGGAACTTGAGCTAAGGGCCTTTCCGGAGGCGCGAGTTGTGGAGTGGTTCCTCAACGGAAAAAGGGCCGGCGGAGTGGAGGTCACGACCGAGTGGCAATGGTTCGAACTGTCCCTCGGCCCCCTTGCCCTTGGGGAAAGCACGCTCGCTCTCGCCTCCAGCCGGCCGGCCGTCGTGGCGAAGGATGTGCTCCACAACGACGACTCGCGCTCCTTCGCCCTGGCGGTGGGACGCTTCAACTTCAAGAATGTCGAGGATCGGTGACGGTTCATCAGGGCCTGCGGTCCTGTGATCTACTCACCCTCACCTTGCCCGGCATTCCTCTTGGCACCGAATGGATCGTGGACGCGTTTGGCTGCGATCCATCCTCGCTCCGCTCGTCCGTGAGCCTCGTTCGGCTGTTCGCTCGCATCGTCGAAGAGATGGAGTTACGGCCGATAGGCGAGGCGGTCTGGCACGTGTTCCCAGGCCAGGGAGGAATCACCGGTGTGCTCCTCCTGAGCGAGTCGCACCTTGCCTGCCACACGTTCCCTGAGCACGGCTTCGCCGCATTCAACCTCTATTCCTGCCGGCCGGCTCATGAATGGCCCTGGGCGGAACGCTTGAAAGAGGCCATCGGCGCCACTCATGTCCATCTTCGTTCGTTCTCCCGCGGGGATCTCCCAGGCAGCGCCTAGCGAAACGACCACAGAGCGAGAAATCGCTTGTGCGCCAGAGACAGGTGGCCGCACTTATTGTAGGATCCAAAGCCAACCGGGCCTCGGTGCGATAACGAACGGACCGGTCGGCCCCCGACCCAATACGATTTCGGGGGATAGAGTACGATCGTTTTGCGGGGCGACATCTAGCCCGAGGTTGGAGAGATTTATTTTGGAGAGATTTATGAAGAGAGTTGTTCGCGGTGCAATATCGTTTCTCGTGGTGGCCCTGGCCCTGGCAAACACAGGATGCGGCTCCAAGTCGTCCGAGCGCTCGGCCACTTCGCCCACAAGCTCCCGGCCCACTGCTTCGGGAGACGAGGGTTGGGTGACGTCCACGGCGTACCCACCATTGGGGACCGTGGATCAATTCGCCGTCTTGGCTGGCGCGGGCGTGACCACCGCCCTTCAGTCGGTCACCATCACCGGAGATGTCGGTTCATCCCCAATCGGTGCGGGCGCTCAACCCGCGGGGATGACCGTGACGGGCACCTATTTCGCTGCGGCCAACGCGGTGACGGCTCAGGCGCAGTTGGACGTCACCAACATGCTGGTCGCAAATCTGGCCGGCCAGCCGGCGACGGCTGGTTCTCCGCTGCTGGTGCAACTGGGCGGCGCCATTGTGACCCCAGGCGTCTATGATTTCGTGGGAGGAGCGGCGTCCACGGCTGACATTGCAGCTACTACCACGTTGCAACTCAGCGGCAACGGGAGCTACGTCTTCCGCGTGGGGACCGCGCTCACCGCCAACGTCGGTTCGAACGTTGTCCTGACCAACGGCGCCAACCCTTGCGACGTGTTCTGGCTGGTGGGCACGGCCGCGACGATCAGCGGCCTCAACTTCCCGGGAACGGTGATAGCGGGCGCGGGCGTCACCGTGAACAGCGGCAGCAACACGGTGAACATCGGCGCCAACGGAATCCGGGGGGGAAGAGTAATATCACGCACGGCCAGCGTTTCTCATCCGGGCACCCTGGCCATTACGGAAGGCGGGTGCTCCGGCTTCGTGCCAGCGGCAGGGCCGACGCCCACGCCCGCGCCCGGCGGACCTGTCCCGGCTCTGCCCGCGGCGGCCGCGTGGGGTCTTCTGGCGATCCTCCTGGCCAGCGGAGCTTTCATTCTCAGTCGTCACTGAGAAATCCATCCGCAGTTCTTCCGTGCGCGCAGACCTGCCTCGAGCGGCTTGGTTCCCGCTCGCCGCGGTCGGCTGGAGTCTCGGGTTGTTCGGTTTCCTGCGCAGCCCGTGGGTGGAGCGAGGGTTCGTCGTTCCGATCACGCAATTCCAGCAGCGCGCCGCGGAGTTTTATGCAGGCCCACCCTCGGCTTCGATCTCCGTCACCGCCGAGTGCAGCGGGACCGACGTGCTTGCGCTCTGCCTCGCGGCCATTCTCGCCTGGCCGGTCTCCTGGCGGGCGCGTCTTAAAGGAGCCGCGGGCGGCATCACCTTGGTTCTGGTCCTGAACACGCTGCGCATCGCCACCCTCGGCCAGACCGCCGCCTCTCCCGCCCTCTTCCAAACGCTCCATCTCCAGATCTGGCCCGCCATCCTTATTCTCGCGACCTCGGGTTATGTGTTCGCCTGGATGAGGGGCGCCGTGAGAGTCGGGGGGCGCATGGGCGAGGATGAGGATGATGCGCTTGACTCGATTCTCCGGCGCTTTGCGCCACGGGCCGCCGTACTCCTGGTCGCTTTCGCGTTCTGCGGCCCCTGGATCGCGGAAAGCGAGACTTTGCTCGAAGCCGGCGCCTGGACGGCACGTGCTGCCGCCTTCCTGCTGACGGCCGCAGGGGTCGCGGCCACGGTTTCCGGCAACGTGCTGGCGACGAGTCGCGGGGCGTTCATGGTGACCCCGGAATGTCTCGCCACCGCTCTTTTCCCGCTCTACGTCGCGGGCGTGTTCACGGTCCGCCTCACCTGGCCTTGGCGCGCCCTGGCGCTTGCGGCAGCACCTCCGCTCTTCGCTGCTCTCGCCATCGCCCGCCTGCTCCTGCTGGCTCTTCCTCCCATACTCGCGGCTTCGCCTCTGTTCCTCGTCCACGGCTTCCATCAATTCGTTCTGGCCGTCATCGGCGTCGTGCTGCTTGCGGTGTGGAGTGAGCCGCAGACGCCCCGCCGGTTTACGCAGGCGGCCAAGCGCGCGACGGTGGCTCTTTGCTCCGCCTTGATCCTCGCCATCGTTTGCGGTCCCGCCCTGACGAACGTCGTGCTCGGCGCCGCGCGCGCGCTCACCTCTCTTTCGTTCTTGGAGATGACCGGGCCCGGCGACGCCCAGGGGGCGCTCTTGCTGATGCCGGCCTTCCAGGCGGGCTTTCTCCTTGCCCTCGGAATAGCCGCCTTCCCGGGCTGGCCGCGCCTCCTGTTGGCCTTCGGTGTGCTGCTCGTTTCCCAGATCGCATTCCTTGTCGCCCTCGGAGAGCTGGCGGAGCGCACGGGATGGGCGCCGCATGCCCTGGCACTGCGGGCGTGGGCGGTGGGAGTGCCGGCGGTTCTCACGCTGATGATTTTGCACAAGACGCGACCACAGCGGACGAGGCACGCGCCTCTTCACTTGGTGGCTGATGGTCCCGCTTAGCCTCGGCGCCGCCTATCGCCGCTTCTGGCAAGAGGTCGGGGAGACCTTCCCCGATCTCGGGGGCGCCGCCTCCACCGCCTTCTACCTCGAGAACGAGAAGCGGCTTTTGTCCGAGCACATCCCCAACCTGGGTCGGTGCTCGATGCTCAAGACCGACCTGTGGGACGAGGTCAAGAACACGCGCATCCTGCAATGGGTGCACGGGCAGGGGGCCACCGTCTTCGGCGTCGATATTTCCGAGCCCACCGTCCGCCAGGCGCGCGCCGCATTCCCAAAGGGAAGCCTGCACGCTACCGTGTCCGACGTACGGATTCTCCCCTTCGCGGACAGAAGTTTCGACGCGGTCTACTCCATGGGCACCATCGAGCACTTCCTTGACCCCGAGCAGGCGCTGCGCGAAATCTTCCGCGTGCTTCGGCCGGGCGGTCGCGCCGTGGTGGGCGTGCCCAATCGGTGGGACCCGTTCCTCCGCCCGCTGCTCGCCGCATTTCTCCAGGCGTTTGGGATCTATGGCTACGGTTACGAGAAGTCGTTTTCACGTCCGACCTTCCGCCGGATGCTTGAGACCGCCGGCTTCGAGGTGGTAGCGGAGACCGCCATCCTCTTCGTGCCGGGGTGGCTGCGGATGGCCGACCTCGCCCTGCACAGCTACTCTCCGCCTCTTGCGTGGATCACGTCGTTCGCCCTCAGGCCGTTCGTGTGGCTGGATCGGCACGTGAAAACGGTGCGCCGTCATGGGTACCTGCTCGCCTCGGTGGGAGTGCGCCCTCCTCGATAGCCTGAGACATGGGCTCGGTGTGATACCACACCGAGTGATCACCGAATTGAGGTATTCTTCAGGCGTCCGGGAGCCCATCGCCTTCATCTCAGGGTGGCCGATATGTCCGAAACGCCTGCACCGCACCAGAACCACCTTCTGGCGGCCTTGCCCGCCGAGGTCCGGGACCGCGTGTTCCCTCATCTCCAACTCGTGCCGCTGCCGCTCGGGAAGGTTTTGTACGAATCCGGGGACGCTTTGCGCCACGTCTACTTTCCCACCGACTCGATCGTGTCGCTTCTTTACGTGATGGAAGACGGCGCGTCCGCCGAGATCTCCGTGGTGGGCAACGAAGGCCTGATCGGAGTCGCCTTGTTCATGGGCGGGGAGAGCACTCCGAGCCGGGCCATCGTGCAAAGCGGCGGCTCCGCTTACCGGCTGCTCGGACAACGTCTCAAGGATGAGTTCAACCGCCACGGCGCGATGATGGTGCTGATGCTGCGGTACACGCAATCTCTGATCACCCAGATGGCGCAGACCGCGGTCTGCAACCGGCACCACTCGATTGACCAGCAGTTGTGCCGCTGGCTCCTCCTCTCCCTGGACCGCCTCCCGAGCAACCGATTGACCATGACCCAGGAGCTGATCGCCAATATGCTCGGCGTTCGCCGAGAAGGCGTCACCGATGCCGCGGGCAAGTTGCAGAAGTTCGGAGTGATCAAATACAGCCGCGGGGAGATCACGGTGTTGGACCGGTCCAAACTCGAGAAGCTGAGTTGCGAGTGTTACGCCGTGGTCAGGACCGAAACCGACCGCCTGCTTCCCTATCTTCCCCCGCCCTCGCCCCTCGTTATGGCGCGACCGTAGACATGCCCTGGCGATGCCGCACGTCGGACAGGAGGCGGCTCACTTCCTCCTTGACCACGGCATAGCACTCGCAACTCAGCTTCTCCAGTCCGGACCGATTCAGAACGGTAATGTGGCCGCGGCGATAGCGAATAAAACCGGCCTCTTGTAATCTCCCGGCCGTCGCCGTAATCCCTTCCCGGCGCACGCCGAGCATGTTGGCGACCAATTCTTGCGTCATGGCCAGCTCCGGCGAGGGGCTTCGATCCAGGGTCAGCAACAGCCATCGGCACAGTTGCTGCTCTATCGAATGGTGCCGATTGCAGGCCGCGGTCTGGCTCATCTGGGTCATCAGCGCCTGGGTGTAGCGCAAAAGCAAACGCTGGGCAAAGGCGCCACGACGGAATTCCTCCTTCAAAACGCGGCCGTCCAGCCGATAGGCGTGGCCCGCGGTCTGCACGACGGCGGAGCTGGATGTGGTTTCGCCTCCCATGAACAGCGCAATCCCGACCACACCTTCGTTGCCCACCCCCGCGGTTTCGGCCGATGCGCCCGACTCCGTCACATAGTGCAGCGAAACGACGGCGGTGGTGGGGAAATAGGCGTGCCGCAACTGCTCGTCGGGCTCATACAGGAAGTGACCGAGCGGCATCGCGACCAATTCGAGATGTGCTTTCAGACGCTCGAACTCCTCCTTGGGCAGAGCGGCGAGAAGATGGTTTTGATTCGGATTATGGGGTGATGACATGGCGACCGCCGGAAACCCGCCGTCTATCTTTTTTCGCTGACTTCCAGGCCGATGCCACGGTAGCCGATAAAGCGGCAGGCCTGGTTGAACATCGGCTCCCCGCTCACGCGAAACGTCTGTGCCGAGCCATCGGACTTGACCCGGCCGAACACGAAGTCCAGGAAGGGCTCGCGGGCGGCGATCTTGGCCTGAAGGGCTTCTCGCTCCGCTTCATTCCAGCCCGTGCTCTCGTGATGGCCGCTCTCAACCGCCAGGGAGGCGACCCGGATTCCGAGCATTTCCAGGACCGGACCGGACACTTTGGTGAAGTCCCCGGCCTCGTCCTGCTCCCAGTACCAATCGGAGGCGAGTTCGGTCAGGCTGCGATAGCGCGCTTCGCTTTCGCGGAGCTCAGCGGTCCGTTCCTGGACCGTCTTTTCCAGCACCGCGTTGAAATCCTCGAGTTGTTTGTACAGGAGCCGCACTTCCAGCATGTTGTGGATGCGGGTCTCGACTTCGACCAGATCGAAGGGCTTGCTGATGAAATCCTTGGCCCCGGCCCGCAAGGCGCGCACTTTGTGCCCGGGCTGGGCGGTGAGGACGATGACCGGAACGTAACCGTCAGCATCGTTTGTCTTGAGCGCCTCCAACAACTGGAAACCATCCATGACGGGCATCTGCAGGTCGAGCAGAATCAGGTCGTAGCGGTTCTGGCGATGCAGGGCGCACACCTCCAGCGGGTTCATGGTTGAGGTGACGCGCGTGTAACCCGCCTGCCCCAGTAATGCCTCGAGCAGACTGACGTTGGACTCCTGGTCGTCAACAATCAGGATCCTGGCGCCAAGAGTATCGGGGGCGCTAACCATCATGCTTCTTCCTCTCTATTTGCGTCGGCTGGAGTTGATGGCGTTTGGCAAATTTCAGAGCCACGTCCAGCGTGTACATGAACTCATCGACCTTGATCGGTTTGGTGAGATAACGGAAGAATCCGGCCCGGAGACCCTTCTCGACATCGTGAGGCATGGCACTGGCGCTGAGTGCGATCACCGGGATGTGCGCGGTTGCCGGGTCTTCAGCCAGGATTTTTTGCGCCTCGAAACCACTGATGCCAGGCAGGTTGATGTCCATCAGGATGACATCCGGCTCGGAGGAGCGCGCCATCTCGACGCCGCGGTTGCCGTCCATAGCACTCACCAATCGGATATCGGGCCGGCGCGCGATGAGATCCTCGACCATCATCAGATTGGCCGGGTTGTCCTCGACATAGAGCAGGGTAGAAACGTGCGCGCCAGTTTGAACGCGCGCCTCAGAAACGGCCGTGGGTTCGGTGGCGCTGGCTTCAGGCCGGGGCTCAGAGGTCAGGATCAGTTCGATCCAGAACACACTGCCCTCCCCAACCGTGCTCAGGACGCCAATGGCGCCCCCCATTAATTCAATCAGTCGCTTACTCACGACCAGGCCGATACCCGTGCCTTCCTCGAGTTTCGCCTCTTGTCCGAGGCGATTGAACGGCTGAAAAAGGTGGGTCAGTTGGGCCGGAGTCAAACCTTCGCCGGTGTCCTCGACACGAATGCGCAAGCGTCCCGGTACGCTGGCGACGCAGTCCACAATGACCATGCCGCCCACTCGGTTGTATTTGATCGCGTTGGAAAGAAGGTTGATCAGAACCTGCTTCACCCGTGTCCGGTTGGCCAGGACAAAGTACGGGAGTTTGAACTGGGGAAAAATCATGCGGATGTCGCGCTTTTGCGC
>JANLWV010000076.1:0-21134 GCA_031364765.1 Vicinamibacteria bacterium | reverse complement strand
CCCTTGGGAACAAGCGCGCCCGGCGTGAGCCTGTACCGATAGATCGCGCTGTTCGTCGAGTGATAGAGCCAGCCGTCCTGCACCGCGACGCCGGTTCCGCCGCCTTCGCCGAACGCGGCGCGAGTCTCCGCGCGACCATCTCCGTCGGCATCGCGCAGGCCGATGATGCCGACTGTGCGCATCTTGACGTAGATGTCGCCATTCGGCGCCACGGTCATGAAACGCAGCGGACCCAGATTGTCCGCAACCACGAGCGCGCGAAACCCGGGCGGAAGTGTGATCGAACCATCATCGCGATCGGGCCGGGGCAGATCCGCAGCACCGCTCAAGAATCCGAGAGCCAGCAGAAAAAAGGCAATGGCGAAACGTTTCATCAAGGTCGTCCTCCGACGGATGGTAGGTTTGGGGACTAAGGTCCCTCGTCGGCAACTTTAGCGATGTCGACCAGAACCACGTTTTCGTCGAGCGCAGAAAGCGGCGAGGGAGGAAACAAATGCAACCTGCACCATGCGGTGCGCACCGGCCGCTGGGGGGCCCAATCACCGCTTGCGCGGCAGCGGCTCGACGCTAAAGCCAATTCGTCGGTAAGTCGGGGCAGGGCGCGTGGGGAGAGCGATCAGTTCCTTGATGGCTGCGAATACCGTCGCGAATTGCTCGTCGTACGTTCGCTCCAGCGCGCTGATCTTTCGAGACAATTCGCGGTTCGAGTCCATCATCCGCCGCAACTGAACAAACGTTCGCATGATGGCGATGTTGACGTCGATAGCCCGGTCGGCGCGCAGAATGCTCGACAGCATTGCCACTCCCTGCTCTGTGAAGGCGAAGGGCAGCGCACCTCCCAGACGCTTGAGGTCTGGTATCACGGACTGTGATACCAGGGCCCGGGCTTCGTTTTCGGTGAGCTGGAAGAGGAAGTCCGCCGGGAATCGCTTGAGATTGCGCCGGACGGCCTGTTTCAGGGCGCGATTCTCAACTCCATACAGGCGAGCCAGATCAAAATCGAGGAGCACCCTCTCGTGTCGCAGCCAACGGACCATGGGCGCGAGGGCGCTGGGTGCGAGGGTGGCCGGTGTGTCCATAGCCGGACCCTATCGAACGGATGGATCAGATCAGGTCCATTTCCTTGGTCCCTGGTCTTCGTCTGTCGGCGCGACTGACGAGTCGGGACCAGCATCATCTTCGTGACCTCCCGCAAGCCCGGCGGGCGAGGAGGCAGCGATCTCCCGCCGCGCCCGAAGGCCGAGGGAAGGGCTCTCCTGCGCCGGGCCCGGCGTCTGCGGGCGGCACTAAAGTCGTGTGCCGACCTTAGCCGCCTCTTGGCTCGGAACCCCGCAGAACGGTTTCGGGTCGAAAGAGCGGCCCCCGGAGGCTGCGATAGCCATTGGAATCGGAACTTCGCCAGAAGCTCCCCGAGGCAGGGCCATAAATGCCTTGACAGGCATATGCGTGTTCGGGCATATTATGGTTCGTGATTGAAACGTTCACTGCGCTTGCCGAGCCCAGCCGGCTTCGAATCGTCGAACTGCTGAAGGACGGTCCCCGCCCCGTGGGCGAGATCGGGACGCGGCTTCGGCTTTCTCAGCCGCAGGTGTCGAAGCACCTGCGCGTCTTGAAGGCGGCGCGTCTGGTGGACGTGGAACCGCGCGCTCAGCAGCGTCTTTACGGTCTGCGCGGGACCTCGCTTCGCGCTCTGAACCGGTGGCTCGAGCGCTATCGCGCCATCTGGGAAGAGCGCATGGAACAACTGGACGACCTCGTTCAAGAGATGAGCGAGGCACCTCCCGAGAAAGAGAAACGCGATGCCCGTCGCCGAAGGAAGAAATGACGCCATGACGGAGTCCCGCGCCACTGTGGAACGCGTGTCGGACACCGAACTCGTGTGGAGGCACACGCTGCGCGCGAAGGCGGAAATCGTCTTCGACGCCTACACGAAGCCCGAGCTCGTGAAGCGCTGGTGGGCTCCGAAGTCGCGCGGGCTCGAGATGGTGCAGTGCGAGGCCGACGTGCGGGTGGGCGGCGCCTACGTCTATGCGCTCGCCCGGGCTGGGAAGATCGTGGTGACGTTTACGGGCAGGTATCTGGAGATCGATCGGCCGCATCGTCTGGTGCAGACCGCGGCGATGGCGCCGTTTCCGGACGAGATCGTGGCGACCGTGACCTTCACGGAGAAGGACGGTGTCACGGAGCTGGTGTCGCGTGAGGTGTATCCGTCGAAGAAGGTGCTGGACGAGGCGATCGCGGTGGGGATGGAGGAGGGGGCGCTCGAGACGATGGATTTGCTGGCGGAGTTGGTGGTGACGCTTTAGAGCCTGTATCGAAGAGCGACGGGGGGGTCGCCGGGGTGACGGACAGGCGCGACGTCTGCCGGCGGCGCGGTCGAGTTTCCGCAACAGGGCCTGTGGCGCGTAGATAAAAGCGAAGTCGGGTCATTCTTGTTTGCTGCCCGACAAGTGCCTCAGTTCCGTCTGAGGGGCCGCCACCGGAGTGAGGAGGGCCTGCAGATTAGCCACCGCTAGGCGTTAACGGATTGCTGGCCCGACGAGCGTCCCTGCGAAGGGAACTCGGGACCCGCCACCGGCAGGCAGCCGCGGAAGAGGCGACGATGGCTCGGGTGTGCCGGGCTTTGGCCGAGACCTAGGATCGGGCTGCGACGCGAAGACCACGCCGGCTCACAACGGCGATCTGCCCGTGGAGATCTTCCAGCGTGGTCGCCTCCAAGACGGCGAGCAGCAGGCTGCGGAACGCTTCGCGGTTTTCGATGTCTGGCCGAAGCAGCAGGAGTCCAGCGTGAGTACCCGGCGGATGAAGGCGAATGTCGGCGAATTCCTTGTCGCCCGTGATCAGAAAACGCCCTTCGCGTTGTGCTGCAGCCCAAATGTTCTCGTCCGGTTGACCGCCCAAGCGCTCATCGTGAACATCATCGGCGTCGTGGCCACGCTGCCGAAGCAGTTCCGTAAAACTACGGGGAAGGTCTTCGTCGACCTTGACCTTCAAGGCGACTCAGGCGATGGCGACGAGTCGCTCTTGATGGAGCACATCGGCAGCGTACGCCAGGGCAGCCTGGATGTCGGCGTGTTGAAGCTGCGGGTACTCGCTGATGATTTTCGCCGCGTCGTCGCCGGAAGCGAGGCAGGCCACGATCACCGAAACCGGAATGCGGGTTCCGCGGATACACGCCTCGCCCCCTCTCACTGAGGGATCGGAGGCAACGCGCGGGCGCCAGTCGGTCATGACGATGTGAGCATACGACGACGAGCATGCTGGAGGCGGCGCGCGAAGGCGGAAATCGTCTTCGACGTCTACACGATGCCCGAACTCGTGAAGCGCTGGTGGGCTCCGAAGTCGCGCGGGCTCGAGACGATGGATTTGCTGGCGAGCTTGGTGGTGACGCTGTCGGCGTGACGGAAGCGCGCGACGTCTGCCGGTGGCGCGGTCGAGTTCCCGCAGCAGGGCCTGTGGCGCGTGGATAGAAGCGCCACCGGAGTGAGGAGGGCCTGCAGATTAGCCACCGCTAGCCGTTAACGGATTGCTGGCCCCGACGAGCGTCCCTGCGAAGGGAACTCAGGATCCGCCACCGGCAAGCAGCCCGCGCGAATGGCGACGGTGGCCCTCGCAAACCGCGACGCCCACGCTCGGTACCTGCTCCGAAGCAAGAGGAGAACACCCCGGCATGGGCCGACCGCCTGTGGTCAGATCAACTCGATGCGCGCGTGGTGCCCGTGGGTCCTGGCGAGGCGGCCATCGGCGGTCAGCAGGGGCGCGTCGAGGAACTCGGCGACGGCCACATACGCGGCGTCATAGGCTGACAAGGAATTCCTGAGCGCGAAGGCGCGCCAGGCGATCTCCGCGCTGTGGTGGTGCTCGATTCCCAGGTCGAAGAGCCAGTTGAGTCCGGCAGTGGCGCGTTCGGCATTCAGCTCCTTCTGGCGGATGAGGCGTCGGAGCGCGCTCAGGACTTCGATGTCCAAAAGGTATGGGGCGTGGATTTCGTCACTCAGCACTCGCCGAGCGAGGTCGGGCCCGCCTTGCTTCAGAATGAGCTTCAGCACGCAGGAGGCGTCGAGGACGATCAACGCCTGGGACGACTCTTTCCGATGAGGACCGCGGGGTTCTCCCTGGTCTTCACGGTGGAGAGTGCGTCGAAGCGCTGGAGCATCTCCGCGCGCGTCGGCCGCGAGGCCTCTCGTTCAAGAATGGCGAGCGCGTAGTCGGAAAGCGCCATGCCTTCCGCCGCCGCGCGGGACTTGAGCGTGCGGTGGAGCGCATCGGGCACGCTGCGGACCTGTAGCATCACTGGCATGTGGGAATGCTATGAAACATGTGATACGCATGTCAAGGGTGTTTTCCTCTTGCCGTGTACGGTTTGCTGGCGCGACGAGCGTCCCTCCCCCTCGGCCCCAGAGAGGGATCTGAGCTTAGGCATGAAGAGCGGGAGTCAGCTGCAACTCCTGCACACGGGCGCCCTGCTTGAGGCGCCGGCGGATCTCAGCGTTGGTCGCCGATTCCAGCCAAAGCTCGACCGCTTCTTGAAGCATTCTGTAGGCTTGCGTGCGGGTTCGGCCCTGTGACGACACACCCAGCTCGGGACAGGTGGAAACGAACCACGACCCATCTCGCTCAATGACCGCCGAAAGTGTGGGCAGATCAACTTGAGCGTCGGACTTTTCGGTGCGTCGAGGCTTCACAACGCGATCCTACCCTGTTGCGGATGCCGCGCCTGCCCCGTCCGCCTCGCGTTTGCCGCGCGGCGTGGCTCAGGGCGGGTTTTCCCTTGCCGCCCTCTAGAATGGGCGTTTCCTGAGGGTCTCCCTCAACAGACAAGCCCAAAAACCGAGGTTCTATTGAAGTCCACGTTCACCATCGCGGGAAGAAAGGTCGGGATCTCTGAGCCCGCGTACGTCATCGCCGAGGCCGGGGTCAACCACGACTGCCGGCTCGACCGGGGCCAGGCCCTCATCGACACCGCGAAGGCCGCGGGCTTTGACGCGATCAAGTTCCAGAACTACACCGCATCGAAAATCGCCACCCGGGTGGCGCCTCGTTACTGGGTCGAAGAGAAGGATCCGGGCGGAACGCAGTGGGACACGTTCGCGAAGCTCGACAAACTGAGCGACGCCGACTTCAAGACGCTGATCGCGTACGCGCGAAACGCCGGTCTCGTCGCCTTCTCGACACCCTTCGACGACGAGGCCGTCGATTTCCTCGTCTCGATGGACATGCCCGCGTTCAAGATCGCGTCCGCCGATCTCACCTGCAAGCCGCTTCTGGAGCGGGTGGCGCGGGCGGGGAAACCGATGATCCTTTCTACGGGCACCGCGACGCTCGCCGAGGTGGATCAGGCCCTCCAAACCGTCGCGTCAAACGGCGGCGACGAAGTTGTGCTGCTGCACTGCACGCTCAAGTACCCGTGTCCGCCCGAAGGCATCAACCTGCGGATGATGACGCACATGATGCAGGCCTTCCCCGGAATTCCGGTAGGCCTGTCCGACCATTCGCTCGGGATCAGCGTGCCTCAGGCTGCGGTCGCCCTCGGCGCGTGCGTGATCGAGAAGCACTACACGATCGACAAGGCGATTCAGGGCTCACCCGACCATCACCTCTCGGTCGACCCGATCGAAGGGAAGGCGATGATCGATGGCATAAGGACCATCGAGAAAGCCTTCGGCAAGTCGGTGAAGGGACTGGAGCCGCTGGAGAAAGAAGCGTTCCTGTACGCGCGAAGGAGCGTCACTTCGGCAAAGGCGATCGTCCAGGGCGCCACCATCACCCGCGACATGCTCACCTACAAGCGGCCGGGAACGGGGATTTCACCGCGTCACTTCGATCTGGTCGTCGGACGCACGGCGAAGCAGAACATCCCCGAAGACACGACCATGACCTGGGAGATGGTTTGAGAGTCACCGTCGTCATTCCGGCCCGGGGCGGATCCGACCGCGTTCCTTATCTGAACATCAGACGCCTGGGGGACGCTCCTCTCCTGGCCCACACCATCCGGGCCGCGAAAGAAGCGAAGGGCATCGATCGGGTCATTGTCTCCACCGACGACGAGACGGTGGCCGAGGTCGCGCGCACGCACGGCGCCGAAGTCCCCTTCCTGCGGCCGAAGGAACTCTCGGGGGATCTGTCCAGCCTGATGCCGGTGGTCCGGCACGCGGTCACAGAATCAGAGAAGGGCCACCTCCGCCCCGACGTGGTGGTCATCCTCCAGGCCACCGCTCCTTTCCGACTGGCCCGCAGCATCGACGAAGCGATTGCGAAGATCGCCACCGGAAAGTTCACCGCCGTGGTTTCGGTCACGTCCGACCTCTCTCTCCGCTGGAAAGAGGAAGACGGCCGGTTACGTCCGCTCTTCGACCGCGCGGGACGTCGCGACGAACAGGAGCCGGTCTATCTCGAGAATGGCGCCATTGTGGCCATCTCCCGCGACGTCCTCGAAAGCGACGCTCGTTTCGGCGCCTCCGTGGGCTTTGTCGTTCTCGACAAACGCGAGGGCTTCACCGTCCACGACCTCGAAGACTTCTGGATGGCGGAGCGACTCCTCCGCGAGCCGAGGATTCTGTTTCGGGTGGATGGCAGCCGCGTGATGGGCATGGGCCACGTCTATCGATCGCTCGCGGTGGCCGAGGCTTTGCGTGAAGGCTCGCGCGCAGAGATCGCCTTTCTCATGAGCGCCGATCACGCCGAGGGTATCGCCACGGTGTCGAAGAGCGGCTACCCCGTCCGGGTGTTCAAGCCGGGCGGCCTGGAAGCGCTCATCGAGCAGATTCAGGATTTCGCCCCCTCCGTCGTCATCAACGATCTCCCCCTCGTCGAGGAAACGTACCTGCGATCCCTCGCGCGCCTAGGCGCCGTCACCATCAATCTGGTCGACACGCTCGACGATCTTGAGCGGGTCTCCCGGGACGCCCAGTTCGTCATCTCGGTGATGAACGAGGATCGGGAGACCCCCGAAGGTTTTTACGGCGGGCCGGCCTTTGCCATCCTGAGACGCCATTTCCAGGGTCGCGAACGAGAGTTCCGCGAAAAACCCGCGAAGGTCCTGCTGACTTTCGGAGGCGCCGATCCTCAAGCGCTGACTCTGAAGGTGGCGAGAGCCCTGGCGCCCCTGACCAAAGACGTTGAGGTCCTTTCGGTCGCGGGTCCGGCATTCCCCCACACGCTGGTGTTCGAAGCGCTGCAGAGAACGCTGGGGCAGCGCCTCCCGTTGGTTCGCGGCGTGGACGTTCAGATCGCCGACCTGATGCTGGATGCGGATCTCGTTCTGTGCTCGGGCGGGATGTCCGTCTACGAAATCGCCGCCCTCGGCACTCCGGGCGTCGTGCTCGCTCAGAACGCGAGGGAGGATCGACGCATGCGAGAATTCTCGAGATTCGGAACCATTGACTATCTCGGACTCGGCGTCGATGTCGATGAACCTTTGATTCTTGACGCGGTCAGACAGCTTTTGGCCGACTCCGCGAGGCGACAGGCCATGAGTGCTAAGGGCCGGGAACTGGTGGACGGGTATGGAGCGGCGCGCGCCGCCGAGATCGTTCTCGAGCAGGTCCAGGTGGACTCGAAGGGAAAGGCCGGCAAAGCCGCGGTCAGGGAAGGAAAGCAATGAAGGTCTTCATTACGGGCGGCGCCGGTTTTGTCGGAGGGCACCTCTCGGAAACGTTTCTCGACGCCGGACATGATGTCGAGATTCTGGACGACCTGTCGACCGGCTCCATCGACAACATCGAACACCTCAAGGGCCGCAAGGGCTTCTCGTACACCATCGACAGCGTGATGAACGAAGGCCTCACCGCGGAGCTCATCGACCGCGCCGACGTGGTGGTGCATTTGGCTGCCGCGGTGGGCGTGAAGCTGATCGTCGAAAGTCCCGTGCGGACGATTGAAACCAACGTGCACGCGACCGAAATCGTCCTCGCTCACGCCAACAAGAAGCGAAAGAAGGTTCTGATCGCCTCCACCTCCGAGGTCTACGGCAAGAGCACGGACGTGCCCTTCCGCGAAGACGGCGACCTGGTGTTGGGCGCTTCCGTCAAGGGTCGCTGGAGCTACGCTTGCAGCAAGGCCATCGACGAGTTCCTCGCCTTGGCCTACCACAAGGAAAGAAAACTGCCGGTGGTCGTCTTTCGCCTCTTCAATACCGTCGGCCCGCGCCAGACCGGTCGCTACGGCATGGTCATCCCGAACTTCGTCCGGCAGGCGCTCTCCTCTCAGCCGATCACCGTTTTCGGGGACGGCCTGCAGCGACGCTGCTTCACCGATGTCTCGGACGTGGTGTGGGCGCTCCTGCGGCTGTCGCAGTCCGAGGAGGCGGTCGGTCAGGTGATCAATATCGGCAACGACTCCCGTGAAGTCTCCATCATGGACCTCGCCAAGCTCATCAAAGAGAAGACGAAATCCTCGAGCGAAATCGTCCTCGTGCCTTATGCCCAAGCCTATGAAGAAGGCTTTGAAGATATGCCTCGGCGGATTCCCGACCTCACCAAGATCAAGAAACTGATCGGGTATGAGCCCAAGGTTGGCCTCGACGGCATCCTGGACGGGGTAATCCGACATTTCATGACCGACCAGGGACGCGTCTGACAGAAAGACCCGCCCCGACGCTGAAGCGGCTCGCCCGGCTTTCGCTCGCCTATGGGACGGCGGACGTCCTGGCGCAAGGAATCAATCTCCTTCTCCTTCCGCTCTACACGTCATTTCTTACGCCTTCGGACTACGGCGCCCTGGCGCTGCTCCTCCTTCTGTCGACGTTCCTGAAGATCTGTTTCCGGGCCGGTCTCGACTCGGGTTTCATGAGGATTCACTACGACCTCAAGGACGCGGAATCGAGGACACGCTTCGCGGGAACCGTGGCCTTGTTTTCGGGAGGACTCTCCACCCTGGGCTTTGCCCTCTTCTGGCTCTTCTCGCCCGCGGTGTCCCTGGCCCTGCTCGGCTCGCCTGATCAGACCCTGTGGGTTCGTCTCGTGGCCTTCGATCTGCTCGCCTCCTCCTTCGCCTTCGTGCCCCTCACCCTTCTGCGCATCGAGGAGCGCGCGGCTCTCTTTTCCACGTACTCGCTGATCCGCCATGCCACCAACACCGTCTTGAAGGTCGTTCTGGTTACCGCGGGGTTCGGCGTTACCGGTGCGCTGGTCTCCGACGCCGCAGCGAGCGTGGTTCTCTCGTTATGCCTCCTCTTGGAGTTGAAACCCCGGGCACGCTGGGCTTTCGATTGGCCTCCGCTACGCGAAGCCCTTCGTTTCGGATTGCCCAAAGTGCCGCATGGCCTGCTGGTGCAGACCCTCAACCTCGCCGATCGCAGAATTCTCGACTCGTACGTTTCCCGCGCCGAAGTGGGGATCTATCAGATGGGCTCCAACTTTGCCTCCGCCATGAAGTTTCCGCTCTCCGCCTTCGAGCCGGCCTGGCAGCCTTTCGTGTTCGACCACGCCGGACGAGAAAACGGCGCCCGGGACATGGGTCTCGTGGCCTCGCGGATGTGCGTGCTTTTCATCAGCGTGGCGGCGACGCTCTCGCTGATCCTTCCCGACCTGCTCAGGGTCGTGATCCAAAGGGTCGAGTATCACGGAGCGGCCCGGGTGGCGCCCATTCTGGTCCTGGCCTCATTGTTTCAGGGCTTCTTTCTGCTCTCATCGGTCGGAATCTCGATCGCCAAGGAGGCGCGCTACTACCCTCTGATCACCGGGGTCGCCGCTGGACTCAATGTCGGGCTCAACTTCTGGCTCGTGCCGAGCTACGGCGTGATGGCGGCAGCGTGGGCCACGGTCGCGGGCTACGCCCTCATGGCCCTCCTCGGCGCCACGATCTCCAGGAGGCTCTACCCGATTCCGGTCCGGTGGTCGCGGATCGCGGGTGCTTTCTTCGCGGGAGTCGTGTGTTTTCTTCTGGGGACGCGCCTCGACGCTCACCTGATGGGGGCTCTGGCTCGGGTGGGCCTCGCGATCGCCTTCGACGTTTTCGTCTGGCGTGTGGTCTTTGACGAGACGGATCGAACCGAACTCAGGAAGGCCGTGGGGCTCTAGTTCGAGCGGAAGGTCGCTGCGTCTCGTGGCGTGGCGCGCTTATCCGAAGAAGCACCCGTAGGGGTCAGCGTCGATTTCGGCTACCAACGCCAATAGGTTGGTGCTGGGCGTCGTGGGCTTGTAGGCGTGCCATTTCAGGTCCGCACGCATCCAGAGCAGGCGCCACGCGCCGCTGCTTCTCGCGAACTTGAGCTTCGCCACGTCCGTTTCCATGTGACCAAGGGAGCCGTCCCATTTCGGCCGGCGCTCGAACACAATGACATCGTGTCCTTTCACGCGGTACTCGAGACTCAGCTCGCTCTTCAGGTCGGGTCGGTTCCGCCGATCGCACAGCCCCCCCACTGCCTTTTTGATTCTGGCTAGCTCGATCTCGGTGAATGCCATGCCGGTGCAGCGACCCTAGTCCAAATGACATCCACCGGACAAGAGCGGCGAAGAGCCGATGCCGCGGCTCATGAGTTTGTTGCGAGCGCCCAGGGTCGGCGGGTCTCATCGAACCGAAGTTCCGGCGTCAAACGTGAACATGAACGGTCCGAAGTTCCGGCGCCCAACGTGAACCTGAACGGTCCGACGTTCAGCGAGGTTCAGTCGCGACCGGGTTCGACGAGCGCCGTCTCGGGCTTGATGAACGTGTGCTGGTCGGAGTCTTTAAGGATCTGGAGAACCGCGTCCACGCCGATCTCCTCTGCGGCCTTGGCGCACTCGATATTCTGATTCGTCCGCGAGACCGTGGAGTTGTCGCAGCAGATCGAGACCGGAACTCCGTGCTCCAGCAAAATTCGGATCGGATGCGGCGCTCCTTTCTTGACCGCGCCAGTGTGCTGATTCGACGAGAGGCAGCACTCGACCAAGATCCGATCCCTGGCCAGCCGCTTCAGGAGAGCTGGGTCCTGGACCGCCGAACAACCGTGGCCAATGCGCTCGCAGCCCAGGCCGTCAATCGCCTCCCAGATATACCGTGGCGGACCGTCTTCGCCCGCATGGGCGGTTAACCCGAGTCGACCAAGACGCGCAATCTCGTAGGAACTCGCGAAGAGGTGGGGCGGATTCCCCGTTTCCGGACCGGCGATGTCAAAGCCGACGACCCCGGTTCGGGCATGAAGATGCTGGGCTTCGGAGATCGCGGAGCGCGCCAGGATCTTGGCAATGTGGGGACCATGCTGCCGCATGGCGATGACGATCAATCCCACTTTCATTCCATGACGCTCCTTGGCGTGGTTCATGCCTGAAAGCACGGCCCGAATTGACTGCCTCGGCGTGAGCCCGGCGAAGGTGTGAATGATGGGCGAATAGCGGAGCTCCAGGGTGCGCACGCCGGAGCGGGCGGCTTCGTCGACTATCGACTCGGTGACGGTGGCGATGTTCTCGTAGAACTGGGTGATCCAAAGCGGATAGTGCATCTTGTCGAGGTAGGACATGAGGGTCCCCTCCTCGTGCTCCTGGATTTCAAGGCGCCGACGCATCTCTTCGATCGTGTCCACGGGGTTGAGACCGTGGTGACGCATCAGATTCCACGTGACCTCCACCGGGATGGAACCGTCCGTATGCTGGTGGAGTTCCACTTTGGGCGCCGAGGTGATCCGCGGGTCGATGTCGAAGTCCACGAGCGATACTCTAACGGGCGGCTAAGATCTGCCTTCCGGTGCCTACTCCTTCGAAGCCGCGCGTTCTCATCGTCGACGACGATCCGATTTTTCGGAAACTCCTTGAGCGTCACTACACCACCGCCTCGTGGGAGGCGGTCTCAACCAGCGGCATCACCGACGGCCTGGCCGCTTTTGCCGAAGGCTCTTTCGATCTGGTCCTGGTCGACTACCTTCTCGAAAAGGGCAGCGGTCACGACTTCGTCCAGGGGGTGCGCGAGACCGACCTCGACGTGCCCATTCTGGTGGTTTCGGGCGCTTTTGATATCGAGGCCCTGACCGGCTTCGTCCGCGAAGCCATCGACGATGTGCTGCCGAAGCCCATCGATTTCGCCACCCTCGATGCGATCACCCTGCGGCTCTCCCGCCTTGGCCGCGACCGGCGGCGGATGCGACGGCGAGCCCTGGCCCTGCTGGAGGTCTCGAGAAACCTCAAGGTCGGGGGAGACTCGAAGGAGCTGCTGAGCCGGTTTGTGCGAGCGGTCTCGGAGATCACTCCCTTCCGACGGTCCGCCATCTACATCACGGATTCCGACAGCTCGCTCGCCTTCCGCGCGGCGGTCCACGGGACGGGGAATCTCCCGGATCGGGTGCCGGCCTCGGAGCTCTCCAAGGCTTTCGATAGGGGTTTCAAACTCGACCTCGCCTCTTTTGTCCCCGGACAGTTCATCGCGTCAAACCAGCCTCCACGCCAGAAGCCCTACTTGGAAGCTCGCGCGAGAAAGCTTCCGCCGCAGCCTGGCGATCACGGTCTGGTGGAGATTCGCTCACCCTATCGGCTCTGGGGCTATATCCTTTTCGAAGACCCCGACGACGGCCAGCGACCGTCTGAGGAAAGCATGCACCTGCTGTCGCTTCTTTCCGGGTACGTCGCCACCGTCCTCGAGAATCGCGATTCCTACGACGCCGAAGCCCGCCTTCGGTCGCGACTCGAAATGGTCCGTGATGTCGTCCACCTCGCTTTGCAGCGGGCCGATCTCGGAGGCGCCCGGTCGGTGATGACGGCAGCGGCGGTCACGCGCGCGGGCTATGCGTTTTCCGCCTTTCTGGAAAGGCACGGCGAAGGACTGTGGTCGATTGAAGCGGCCTGCCCGTCGTTCCAGGGGGCCAAGGCCCCCGGACTGATGCGCGATGTTCTCGAACTGCAGACGGTGAGCGCCAAGCCTGGCGAAGCGCTTCATCTTCCGAGGCAGAGCTTTATCCTTGGACACGCCCCGCGCTTCTCCTGCGCCATTCCGGTTTTCTCGGGCTCCGACTTCCGAGGTTATTTCGTCATCGAGGACGACATCCGCGAGTCGATCGAGGAAGCGGACGAAGCCGCGTTCCTGACCCTGTGCGACCAGCTGGGCCTCCTCATAAGGCGGCTCGACTACGAGCGGGAACTGGCCCGAAAAAGCGCGGAGGTGCAAACCTCGTACGCGCAGCTGCAAGCCATCCACGAAGAGAACGTCCGCATGCAGGAGGTCCTGAGGCGCTATATCCCCCCTTCCACCTGGGACAAAATCGACAAACACGGTCCCGGGGGGCCGGAGGGAATCGAGGAGGTGGTGGATCGGGCGGTCATGTTCGTCGACATTTGCGGCTTCACCGCCGTCTCGGAGCACCTCAAGCCCGCTCAAATCGTGGCCATGCTCAACTCCTACTTCACGGTAGTGGCCTCGATCTGCTACCAGCACGGAGGTGAGATCGTCAAATACATTGGCGACGGAATCATGGGCTTTTTTCCCGACGGCCTCGCCGCCGTCACCGCGGTCGCCGACATCCTCGATGCCCGGACCAAGATCGCGGCGCAGATCAGCGAGCACGACATCGAACCGATCGAGATTCGCATCGGTGTCGCCTGGGGCCCCACCATCGTCACCTCGGTGGGACCGTTCTACCAGCAGGACCGCACTCTCCTCGGCGACACCGTCAATACCGCGTCGCGGCTGGAGCATCGGGCCATGCCCGGTTCGGCGCTTCTCGACAGCGGCCTCATTGGCGATCGAACCCCCGAATCACTGGGTCTCAAATCGGTGGGAATTCTGAATCTGCGGGGAAAGAGCAAGCCGGTCACGGTGCTGACCCTCGATACCGACGCGCACCGATACACCACCGAGGCCACCGGTGATGTCGTTCGAAAACGACGCGCCAGCGACCGCGTCAAGACGGTCCCTGCACCGCCCTTTGGACCGCCGCTTTGAGGTCGTCGAGCTTCGGGTGGTCTCCCGCAAACCGGCTCGCATAGGTGTACGGCATCGACCCGTCAGGCATCAGGAGGACCACGCCGCCGAGTTGAAAGGCGTCGCCGTGAACGCCCGGTTGGGTGAAGCCTTCCTTTCGAGCCTCGGCCGCGCGCTTGAACACCTTCGGGGTGAGAAACGACAGGAGGGGTCGCTTGAAGCCGAGAGCCTTGTAGGCGCCCCGTTTTTCATCCACAAATACCGGCAGCTCGATCCTGGTTTCATCCACGAACGCCTTCGCGTAGCGGAGGCTTGAATGACCGATCACCACCGCCTGCGCGCCGAGTTTCTTGAAGGCCTCCCGTTCGCGGTGCACCTGCACCGCCTGCTCGCGGCAGAAGATTCAACCAAAGTGCCGAACAAAGATAAAGAGCGTGGGCTTCTTCTTCGCAATGTCCGCCAGCGACGTGTCCCTGCCCTCAAGATCTTTCACCAAGAGATCGGTCATGATGTTCAGGCCCCTCCCTGCTTGAGAATCCGGTCGACCACCGGCCTCGAACCCTCGATGGCCGTCCGCTGCATGTAGAAGGCGAGGCCCCGCTCGCCCCCGAGTTCTTCGCCGTTGCCGGCGCGACCGGGACCGCCGTGAACCAGACCGGGCAGTACGGTGCCGGGTCCTGGAGACAGCTCGGCTATTTTCGCGCTGCCCAGGAAGAGTCGTCCGTGAAAGGGAGCGAGTCCCAGAGTTGCCTCGGAGACAAACGAGACGTCTTCCGAATAGAGCGACGACACGAGACCTCCGTCGCCACGAGAGACAAGGTCCACCGCCTGCGCCGGCGTCCCATCGTAGGGAATGATCGTGCCCACCGGGCCGAAGACTTCGTGAGAGTGGACGCTTCGAGCATCGGCGCCCGGCTCGATCTCAAGAAGGGTGGGCGACACAAAAAAGCCTTTGCCGTCGGAAACCCCTTCCGGTTTAAGGCCGGGACGGGAGTGCACAAGTCGGCCATCGCGGGCCAGAAGCGAGATACCTTCCAGAACCGCTCCCTTCTGGGCCTGGGTCGCGAGCGGACCCATGCGTACGCCTTCCGTTCCTGGATTACCCACCACGACCGCGGCCAGGCGGTCGGCCAGATCGTCACGCAGGTGTTCGCTCACCGCTTCGGGAACCAGGATGCGCCTTATGGCCGTGCACTTCTGACCGGCCTTCTGAGTCATGTCCCGCAGGACGTCCTTCAGAAAGAAGTCGTAGGTCTCGGTACCTTCGGTGACGTCGGGACCGAGAACCGCGGCATTCAAGGAATCCGCCTCGACATTGATCCGCGTCCCTTTAAGGACGACGCCACGCGTGTTCCGCAGCAGCGCCGCGGTAGAAGCCCCGCCCGTGAAGGCCAGGCAATCCTGTCCCTCGAGGTGGTCGGTCAGATCGCCGACCCGGCCCATCAGGAGAGATATCGCGCCTTTGGGCCAGATCTCGGCCTCCACCAGAAGCTCGAAGAGACGGTGGGCGACCAGAGCCGAGCTGGTCGCGGGTTTCGTGAGCACCGGCATTCCGGCTAGAAGGGCGACCGCGGCTTTTTCGGCGAGGCCCCAGGCCGGGAAGTTGAAAGCGTTGACGTGGACGGCGACGCCGTGACGAGTGGTCAGGACGTGCTGGCCCACGAGCCGCGGGGACCGTCCGAGCTGCACCGCATCTCCGTCGACGAGGATGCGCTTGTCGCCAAGCGCCGCGCCCACCTCGGCAAAGGCCTGAAGGGTCGCGATGGCGCCGTCGATATCGAACTTCGCATCAGAGCGGGTGTTCCCGCCGTTCGTCATCGACCGCACGATGAGCTCATCGCGGTGCTTCTGGAGGAGGGCCGCCGTTTTTTGAACGAGTTCCCCGCGTTGCCTGAAGGTCAGCGCGCGCAGAGCGGGTCCTCCCTCGGACCGGGCAAAGTCGAGAGCCTGCTTTCGGTCCAGACCGTCGGAGGAGGCGCGGGCGAGGACTTCCTCGGTCGCGGGGTTGAGCAGCGCCTCGCCATCTCCCTGCCCTTCCCCCCAGACGCCGCCCAGGTAGCTCTTCAGTTTCGTCGTGGTCATGCTCAAAGGAATCCTAGTCGCGCAAATGCGACTGTTGCAGGTCCATGGCGCGATTCGCAAGGGCGTCGGCGTCTTTGTTCTGTTCTCGCCGGACGTGCTTGATTTCAGCCGCTTCAAACCCGCGGCGAAGCGTTGACGCCTGCCGCCAGAGGGTGAGCATGTCGGGATGCTTGACCTTGTAGACCCCGTTCATCTGCTTCACCACGAGTTCGGAATCCGATCTGATCTCGATGCGTCGGACCCCGCGTGTTGTGGCCAGCTTGAAAGCGTGAAGGAGGGCCTGATACTCGGCGACGTTGTTGGTCGCGGTTCCAATGAAGCCAAAATGTTCGGCGACGAGTTCGCCCCGGCCGTCCACCGCATGGACTCCGAAGCCTGACGGTCCGGGGTTTCCCCGCGAGCCGCCATCAATGTGAATCACGAG
The DNA here is from genome assembly GCA_031364765.1 of Vicinamibacteria bacterium. Taxonomy (GTDB): domain Bacteria; phylum Acidobacteriota; class Vicinamibacteria; order Fen-336; family JAGNNV01; genus JAGNNV01. The sequence goes on along the minus strand of JANLWV010000076.1, from coordinate 4,804 downwards.
TTCGGGCGGAGGCGCGGAACTCAACATACCCCCTCCCTCAGCCGGGGAGGGGCGCTTCAATCGCTCCCTGGGGAGGAGGGGCATTGAAGAACAGGATCCGCGAACACGACGAGCAGGTGATGATCGCGTCGTTCCGCTTGACGTCCACGTAAACCTGGGCCCGAAGCTTCACGTGGCACATCGTGCAGGCCCCGTCTTTCGCCTCGGCGAGGGCGGTTCCGCGCGCCTTCAGAATCCGCGAATACTCGGAAAGAAGATCGGGTTTGAGCGTCTCGACCTTCTTCTCCCGGATCGCCGCCACCTCGGCCCTTTTTGTATGGTCTTCCTGGATTCTGGCGTCGAGCGCCCGAATCTCGTCGCGTCGCGAGGCTTCCACCGTCTTGAATGAGGACTCCTCGGTCCTGACTCTGGCCTGGCCGCCCTCGGCTTTCTCCATGGCCTCGAGAATGAGGTCCTCGCGGGAGCGGATCTCTCGCTCGACATTCTCGATCTCGTGGAGCAGAGCGGTGTATTCCTTGTTGGTCTTCACATCACCGAGCTGACCCTTGTACTTGGAGCGCTTGGCCTCGAAGTCCTGCACCTCCAGCTCCAGGCGCTTTCGGTCCTTCGACACGTCATCGAGGGCGGTTTTCGCCGCGTCCACGGCGGCCCGGTCGGCCACGATCTGGGCCTCGATCGCAGCCTTCCTTTGGGGAAGGGCCAGAAGCTCGCTGTCGAAACGTCTCAACTCCACGTCGGCGCGGTGGAGATCCACAAGCGTCTCAAGATCAGGATGCATGGGCGAATCCCGATCTTACCTTTCGCTAGCGTGGTTCATTCCACCCAGATCTCGATGGTCTCCCCGTCTTCGCCAATAATGGACACGATCTCGCGGATGTTGAGAGAGCGCAGACGCTTCCAGAAGCCCTCGGCGTCGTAGCCCTTCAACTGCAATCCGCGCTTCGTGGCTTCAGGCAAAGATCCAAAAACAAACTCGGCCAGAGAGAAGGGCACGGTCACCGACACGGTTTGCTTGCCGCCTTTGCTGATTCTGATTCTGAGCAGACGAGCGATGCCTTCGGACTCCCGCGAAGGCGACAAACCCTTCACCGAGCGCGAGGGTGACGGCGTCGGACGAGTCGCGCGGGCGGAGGAGCCCTCGTCCAGGCTTCTCGGTTCAAGCCTCAGAAGGTGGAGCTTTGCTCTCTCCACGATGTCGGTGTCGTTCGAAAACTTCACTATCTCGCGAAGCACCGTCGTGGCCTTGCGTGCGTCGGTCAGATCCTTCAAAGAGGCGACCTGCAACGCCCCGAAGTACCGGACGGGCGGCCGGTCATCACCGAGCGAACGCAGCACAGGGTTGAGAAAACCAGGTTTCCCCGCTCGGGTCAGCTTGGCGGCCAGACCAATCCGGGAGATCTCGGCCTCCTCGGCGAGTCGCGCATCCGAAGGCGGCAGGTCGAGGAACGCGCCGTACTCCCTGAACGACCGCTCGCTCTCTCCGAGCGATTCACTGCAGCGCGCGATCCAGTACGTCGCGGCCTCGCTGGAAGGCCCTTTTGAGGCGGCGATTTCCGACCACTTGGCCCGCGACTCTTCATATTTGCGGTCGAAGAAAAGGGCCTTGGCCTCGGTGAGGTCAGTCTCTGCGGCCAGGGGAAGGACAAACGAGAAGCCGGAGACTATGGCGAGCGCCAGGGCAAGCATGTTCATGGCGCGGCCAGCTCCTGCGCGATCATCTCGATCTTCATCAGCAGGTTTCTGCGGTCCACGTTCCGCGCGATCGCATCCACATCGGTGCGTCGCGTGCACTGGGGAAGATCCGCCACTTGCTGCAGGACGCCTTCGACCTCTTCCATCACCCCTCGCGCGGCGACGAGGGCTTCTCCGGAGCCGGAGACGAGGGCGGCTCGGCGCTTGAGGAGAGAACGGCTCGTCTGCGCCTCCCGCGTGACGTCGACGCGGTCCTTGGGCGAGTCCGGACAGTCCGCTGCGGCGGCGACCTGAATCAGGATGTCTTGCGCTTCGGCCAGGTACCTCGCGGCGTTGGCCCGCAGATGCGTCTTCTGCAGCCTTTCGTAGAACGCCGTGTCGTTCACGAGGGTGTCGCTCGACTCAAGAAGGCTTGCCGACGCCGGAGCCGGCTCGCTCGATAAGGGGGCGAAGCGAGTGGCGAGAAAGCCTGCGAGGAGGCCGATTCCCACAAGTCCCACAGCAGTGAGCGCCCACCCGAGATTCCAGGCCGGTTTCGGATCGGCCTGCGGCCCTTCGCTCAAAATCCGCGCCAGGACGCGGGTCCTGAGGGCCTCGGAAGAAATGGGCAACGCTCGATCGATAGCGGCATCTTCGGCCAGGAGGGCGGCCGCGCGGGACAACTCCTCAAATTCCGTCTGACAGGAGGCGCAGTTCGCGGTGTGCTTCAAAACCCAATCGGCGGCCCGCGGTTCAAGCGCCGAAGCCGCGAGAAGGCCCAGGCGGCGCCGATACCGGAAATGGAGGAAAGTCACGCCCGCACCTCTCCCATGGCCGTCTTCATTCTGGCCAGGGCCCGGTTCAGCGAACTCTTGACCGTGCCCAGACGAACCCCGAGGGTCGACGCGATCTCGTCGAGCGAAAGTTCAGAGAAGTGGCGCAGCGTCACCACCGCACGCTGCCTTTCATTGAGAGCTTGAAGGCCGCGTTCGAGCGCGCGACGGGAGTCCTCGGTGTGGAGATTGTCGATCGGTCCCCGCTCCCTTCTTGCCGGAACATGCTGAAGATCCTCGTTCTCCACGGCGACTTCATGGTTGCCACGACGCTTCTTCTGACGATACCTGTCGATAGCGCTGTTGATCGCCACTCGGGTGAGCCAGGCCCCGATCCCGGCGCGGGAATCGATGCGCTGCGATTGCTGAAACAGCTTGACGAACGCGTCCTGAACGACTTCAAGGGCATCCTCCGAGTTTCGCAAATAGCCATAGGCGATCCCATAAAGCCGGCGCTCGTGCCGGGCCATAAGCGGAGACAGGGCGTCTTCATCCCCCGCCGAAAGTCGGGCGACGAGATCGGTATCGGCGACTCCGTTCCACCGCTCCACAAGAGGCGATCTTCAACGACCTCAGCGCAAATAGACAAAGACACGTTCGCCATCGTCCTCGGTAACCTCGACCAGGGGGCCGAGCGGAAGCTTTTCGAGATCCCTTCCCCTGAACTTTCGCAGCTTGCGCCGCGCCTCCGAACAGCCGCGGCTTCCGGAGTGGCAGAAGTCGTGATCGCCAAAGTCAAAGTCCCAGTCGAACTCGGAGTCCCTGGTCAGCCGCCTGACCAGACCCAGAGGAAGCTCGATTCTCACCAGCTTCCGCTCGTCGGCGTCGTAGACCAGGACCCGAAGCTCTTGCGCCGGACCCTGCTGGCCGGCCACCGCCTTGGCATTTCGCATGGCTTCGTCGAAATAGCGATCGGGGTTCGATACGTGGGTGATGTTCACCAGGCAGCCGCTCGTGGCGAAGGCCAGGGTTAACGTGATCGCAAGTCGTTGAGGCATGGGACTTTTCTCCTGAAGTATGGGCTCTTGAGAGTTCTAACGCCGAGACGGGGAGAAAGGTTCCGGGGTTCTGGGCGAAGGCAAGGGATAATGCGGTCATCATGGCAGAAGGCACGGGACTCTCCGGGATCGATTTCTCGGGGAAGGACGCTTGGCGAATCTTCAAGATCATTTCGGAGTTCGTGGATGGAATCGACGAACTCCAGGACATCGACCGGGGTGTCGCGGTGTTTGGGTCAGCCCGGTCCAAGCCGGGAAGTGAAGACTATGACGGCGCCCGGGCCATGGGCTTTGCGCTCGCCAAGGCGGGTTATGACGTCATCACGGGCGGAGGCCCCGGCGACATGGAAGCGGCGAACCGCGGGGCGCGGGAGGCGGACGGCCACTCGGTGGGCCTGTGCATCGAGCTTCCCCGCGAGGAGAAGCCAAATCCGTACCTCACCCATATCGTGTCCTTCAAGTACTTCTTCATCCGCAAGGTGATGTTCGTCAAGCACAGCCGGGCTTTCGTGGTCATGCCGGGAGGATTCGGGACGCTCGACGAGCTCTTCGAAGCCGTCACCCTCGTGCAGACCAAGAGGATCGAACCCTTTCCCATCATCCTCGCCGGGAACCAAGCGCACTGGCGGGGTCTGATCGACTGGATTCAGAACTCTCTGGTCGCCCGCGGGAAAGTGGGAGCTGAGGAAGCCAAAATTCTGCAAATGGCGGAAACCCCCGAGGCTGTCCTCGAAATCCTGAAGAAGAACCACGTGGGGGGAGTGTCATGACCGGAACCCGAAAAGGGACCTTGATTGCGGGCGACGGAATCGGCCCGGAAGTGGTCTCGGCCACGGTTCGCGTGCTCGAAGCCACCGGCGTCGTCATCGAGTGGGATTCCCAGATGGCCGGGGCGATGGCTATCGCGACCGAAGGCACTCCGCTTCCCGCGAAGACCCTCGACTCCATTCGGAAAAACGGCCTCGCCCTGAAGGGACCGACGACCACGCCAGTGGGAGGCGGGCATGCGTCCATCAACGTGGCCCTGCGCAAAATCCTCGACCTTTACGCGAACGTGCGCCCGGCGAAGTCCTTGCCCGGGGTCAAGAGCCGATACGAAAACGTGGATCTGGTGATCGTCCGGGAGAACACCGAGGATCTCTATTCCGGCCTTGAGCACGTCGTGGTTCCGGGGGTGGTCGAGTCGATCAAAGTCATCACGGAAAAGGCCTCCACCCGGATCGCCAAATTCGCTTTCGCCTACGCGCGGGCCAACGGGCGGAAACGAATCACCGCAGTTCACAAAGCAAACATCATGAAGCT
>JANLWV010000545.1:0-5818 GCA_031364765.1 Vicinamibacteria bacterium | reverse complement strand
GTACGCCGGCGAAACTGCGAATGGCTTTCAGGAAAACCATCACGGCACCAGGACGGTCAAGGCCTTCGGGAGGGTTTCAATGGCGAGGGAGGTGCTCCGGGACTGCCGCCATTCCCCGTCGGTTTCGAATGAAGGAGGAGTCAGGAACTCGAAGGCGGCGCTTTTAGCCCTGGTGGTCGCGATCCCGGGAAGGTCGTTATGCCGTCCCTTCATCAAGGCGCCCATGGCCTTCACGCGGGCAAAGAAAGGAAGATCTCCGAACGTCACAATGTCGAGTTCCCCGTCATCGAGAGACGCCTCGGGGGCAATAACGAATCCCCCGCCGAACTTCCGCGCGTTCGCCACGATCACCATCATGTGGATGCCCGAGGGGCCCGGACGGCCGTCCAGAACGCTCTTGAGCCCAAAGCCAGGATAGGCCTTCATTTCAAGAAGGGCGCAATACAGGTAGAGGAGTTCTCCCTGCAGCCACTTCACTCGGAACGAGCGCTCCAGGACCGCGATGTCGAAGCCAAACCCCGCGACATTCAGGAAATGCCGGTCCTCCACTTTCCCAACATCGATCGCCCGCGTCTTGCCCGCCGCGACGATCCCGGCGCATTGCCGAAGGTCGTTCTGTGGGATATCCAGGCTGCGGGCAAGATCGCAGCCCGTCCCGCCCGGGACGAGGCCCAGGGCGACGCGCTTCCCGGATTCAACGATCGCGTGTCCGATGTTCGACGTCGTTCCATCGCCTCCCACGGCCACGATACGATCGAAGCCATTTGCGATGGCCGCGCGGGCGAGGCGCTCCTCATCGCCCGGACCGGCCGTCAGCCCAAACTCGGCGCTTTGATTTCTGAAGACGTCGCGGATCTGAGGTTCCAGCCGGCGACCGCGGCCCTTGCCGGAGTTCGGATTGAGGATGACGAAGGTTCGAGACATTGAAAACCCGTCCTGCCCTGGTTGGGCGGCCCGACCCAACGAGGCGAAGGCCTACTAGCAGCCCGTCTAGAGCGTTTTCAGCGGATCGAATGTCTGATGCCCGTTTCGCATCCACAACTCGCGGAAGGGAGTCGCGTAGACATCTTCGATGCTGAGCGCTTTGTTGAACTCATGATCGTGCAGGACGATCGAGCCCTTTTCGTCTTCGTGCTCGCTCTGCTCGCCCTCCATGACGATGCGCGCGAGGTATTTCCCGGAGTCGTCGCTCATGAAGGACTGGTAAAGATGATTCACCGGCGCGAAGGTGTGAGCCGCGACCGCCAACTCGGCGATGGGGGCGCCCGCCTGGTCCTTCACTCTGGCCATGCCCACGTTGGGCTTTGAACGGTCGAACTCGATCCTGATGTCTTCCATGAAGTGCGGCAGGTGCCAGCGCTCAATCGCGTGGTCGCGCGCCGCCTTCGTGGTGGTGGCCACGAGATACGGGTACATCGCGGACTTCGGGAGGCGCTCCCCGGGTTTCACCAGCGGCGAGACGATGACGGCCATGACGACTTCGCCGTACTCGCCCACCGAGCTCTCGTTGAAGTCGAATGCGGTCATCGCGAAGATGCTGGTGCCGTGGTGAACTTCGACCGGCTCCAGGTGGTCGGGCAGGATTTCGCGGGCGTTTTCGGTCGGAAACTCAAAGAAGGCACTCATCGCATCCCGATACCCATAGACGGTCAGCGGCATACACCCTCTTCGCGCAGGACGGACGCGATCACCCGGACAGCCGCCTCAAGATCGGCCTCGGTGTGGGCGGCCGAGACCGAGATGCGCAGGCGCGACTTGTGCTTCGGCACCGCCGGATAGGTCACGGGCTGGAGGAACAGACCGCGATCCTGGATCTTCTCTGCCACCGCGAAGACTCGAGCGTCGTTGTTGACCATTACCGGCATGACCTGGGAGTTGGACTTGCCGATGTCGACGCCTTCTTCGGCAAAGCGCCGACGGAGGAAAGCCACGTTGGACCACAGCTTCTGCCGAAGCTCCGGCTCCTTCTGCACGATCCTGAGGCCCGCGAGCAAACCGGCGACCAGGACCGGCGAGAGGTTGCAGGAGAAGAAACGGGAACGACCGAAGGCGTTGATGTAGTCGACGAGCTTGCGGCTGCCCGCGACGAATCCCCCCTGACCTCCGAGGCTCTTCGAGAACGTCCCCAGATGGAAGTCGACCTCGTCGTCGAGGCCGAAGTGCTCGGCGACGCCCCGGCCGTTCTGGCCGAAGAGGAACGTCGAATGCGCTTCGTCGATCAAAACCCGGGCGCCGTGCCGCTTCGCCACCTCGAGGAGTTCGGGGAGGGTGCAGATGTCACCGTCCATCGAGTAGACGCCTTCGACCACGACCAGTTTCTTGCCCTTCGTCTTGCCGAGTTTGCGCTCAAGGTCGAGCGGATTGTTGTGGCGGAAGAAGACGGTGTTCGACTTGGCCAGGATGGCCCCGTCGACCACCGAGGCGTGGGCGTACTGGTCGAGGATGATGGAGTCGCCCGCGCGCATCAATCCGGAGATGAAGCCGACGTTAGCGCTATAGCCCGTCGGGAAGACGACGACGGCTTCCTTGCTCTTGAACCGAGCCAGCTCCGCGTTGAACTCTTCATGGATGTCAAAGGTACCGGAAAGTATCGGAGAACCGGAGGCTCCAAGGCCGTACTTTTCGACCGCCTTAATCGCCGCCTCCTTCACCTCCGGTCGGTACGAAATGCCCAGATAGTTGTACGACGCCAGGTTAATGAGGTCGTGCACACGGCCGGTCTTACGGTTTCGGACGTGGACCCGCGTTTCCGGCGCACCCTGAAGAGGCTCCGAATAAAGATAATAGCCGTTCGGGAGGGCCTCGCGATACCACTCGGAGAACGGCCCAAGCAGATTCAGCGGATCGTCGCCAGCCCCGTAATAGAAGTTGGAATAGTCGTATTCCGCAAAGTTGGCTCCGGGGTTGGATTCTGGGGGCATTGGGTGGTGCTCCTCGTCGAAAAGACTCGGCGGTGGAACTCAATAATATCAGCAGTGACCTTGAGCCTGCCTGAAGCGCCCAAGTGCGGCGTTAGCGGACTCACTCGGGCTTGATCAGGTTTCCCGCGATCCGCCTGGCCGCGAATCTTGGGAGGAAGCGCTGGGCGAATATCGAAACCCGGTCGAGACCCCCAGGCACATGCAGAGTGGCTTTGGCGGCGAACGCCGCATCAAGGGAACTTCGGGCGACCTCTGCCGCGGTCATCGATGGCGTGCGATCGAAGCGGCTCCCTCTCGTCCCGGCCACGTCCTGAAAGCCGGTTGGGATGTTGCCGGGACACAGGGCCTGGATCTGGACACCCGTGCCTTCGACCTCATCAGCCAGCGCCTCCGTGAAAGAGAGAAGCCCCGCCTTCGTTGCCGCGTACACGTTCAGGTACGGAACGGGCTGGAAGGCGCCCATCGAAATCACGTTCACGATGCACCCCCGGCGGTTCGCGATCATGGGACCAAGAGCGGCGCGACTGAGCCGCATGGGCGCCTCGAGATTCACGCGAACCAACTGGCGGATGTTGGCGTCCAGCTGGTCGGCCACCCGTCCCCGGTATCCGAGGCCCGCGTTGTTAACGAACAGGGAGATACCTCCGAGATGAAGCCGTCGAGCTGCACTCTCAACACCGGCGTCCGTTCCCAAATCAGCGCTCAGGACGTCCACGCTCCTCTGGCCAAGTTCCGACTGAAGGGCGGTGAGCCGCTCAAGCCGTCGGGCAATCAGGATAAGGGCGAAGCCCCGGCCCGAAAGCTCCCGGGCGAACGCTTCTCCGATTCCGGAAGAGGCCCCGGTCACCATCGCCAGATTTTCGGTCATCGCGAGCGCTTCTTGACCCCCAGTCGGCGTGAAGCATAACGTCGGGCCGGTGAACCCCGACGCGATCGAATCGAGTGCGCGAGAGACCCCGGCAGTCCACGAGCGTGGAACCCACAGGGGCCTCCCTCTCGCAGTCTGTCTTTTTGCCTTGATGGGCGCGGTTGCCGTTCTTCTCGGGAGTCGAATGGCGACATCGGCGGTCCTCGACCTTGGCCCGACGGATTCCAACTACGTCCGTGGTTTTCGTGATGTCGAGCGGGACGGTCCACTCTATTTTCGCTGGTCCTCCGTGCCCTTGTCTACTGTCTCGCTTCCGGTTCGCTTCTGCGGGCCGGGTTCGGTGCGTATGCGGGTGCGCCGACATTTCGTGGATCCGGCCGTTCTCAGCGTGTCCGTAGCCGGAACTGTGATCGGCCAAGTTCCGGTTCAGGCGGGCACGGACCGTCCTTATAAAATCATAGAATTTCCAGTTGAGAAAGCTATTTGCGATTCAAATGCTTCAGTATTACTTGAATCAATGACGGGCAACGGGAAACTGCTGGGAGTGGCTGTGGACTGGGTCGAGCTTCGCTCCCCTGCGGGTTTCTGGGCGCCGCCGAGGGTGGCGCTTTTGGGCGCAGCCGTCCTCACCATGATCGAAGCAGCGATCTGGCTCGCCGGTGGCCGGCTCTCGATTTCTCTGGCCATCAACGCTGCCGTGGCCATGCTTATCGGGTTCGGTTTCGCGGCGAACCCGGTGGCCGCGGAACGCATCCTGCGCGGAGGATCGGCGGCCATGTTCTTGACCCTTGGCCTTGGGTTCCTGATCGGCAGGCTTTTTGGAGCGATCAGCCTTTCTCGCCGCGGCCGGTCCATTCTCGTGGCCGTCACTGTCGCGACCCTGGTTTCTCGATCGACGTTCCTGCATGTGCAGGCGTTCTATCCAGACTATCGGGTTCATGCGCTCGTTCAGCAGACCCTTGACGGCCTCGGTCTCGCCCGGTTTCTCGATCAACTTTTCGAGATCCAGTATGCGCGCAGCCTCGGGCTTCAGCGGATCGATGGCCTCTGGTACCCGTTTCCCTACCCACCCGGCTCCTACGTTCTCGCCGGCGTCGTCGTGCGCAGCTTTGGCCTTGATGCCCTGGATGCATCGGTCGTCACCGCAATCACCGCGGCATCCTTGATCCCGCTTCTCACCGTCGCTATAGGCGTCTCACTCGGACTCGGTGAGTTCGTCGCTCTGGCGGGCGCCTTCTATGTCGCGCTTCAGCCCCTTCTGGTCCGGCGAATGGCCCTCGGGTACTTTCCTGGTCTGGCCGGCCAGTTTGCGGATGCGGTGGCGGTTCTGTTGATGATTCCCCTTTTTCGGGCGCCGAGCCACCCGGTTCGCCGGTTCGGGTGGCTGACCCTGGCGCTGCTCACGGCTTTCCTGGTCTACACCCAATCCATCGCGAACTTCGGTCTTCTTGTTGCCGGTCTTCTCTGCATCGAGCTGATCCGACGGAGCCCAGGCGGCGGCAAGGCCACCCTTCGCGTGGCCCTGGCGGCCGCACTGGCCCTTTCAGCTTCGGTCGGTGTGTTCTATTGGCGTTATGTGCCTGTCATGAAAAACGTTGCGAGCCACCAGCCCATGCCTGAGTCCGTGGTTCTCGATCGGCTTGACCAATTGCGGCGCAACACCCCAGCCGATCGCGACACTCCACAAGCCGTCGACCTTAACGATCCTTATGCAGGATCGACCGTCAACCCTGCCCGTGGACTCGCCCGGCTCGGTTCCCGCATTTGGAGGTTCAACGGGCCATTCGCCTTCACCATCGTCCTCGGCGGCTGGCTGCTGTGGCGTCAGTCTGACCGGGCGGCCCAGAACCTTATCCTGGCATGGAGTGCAGTGTCCCTATGGATCAGCCTCCTGGCCGCCGGGCTTCCGTCACCCAACGGATTTCAACACCTTAAAGACCTTGAGTTCGTTTGGCCACTCGCCGCTTTGAGCCTGGGGGCCCTGACCAAACATCTCTGGGATCGACGACCGATACTGGGCGCAGTGCTG
>JANLWV010000543.1:0-8799 GCA_031364765.1 Vicinamibacteria bacterium | reverse complement strand
ACGGAATACTCGGTGGAGATGCGCGCATCGAAGCCGCGGCCAGACACCGCGATCGCGAACGTGTGCTGCGCGTCTTCACCGCACGCCTCGACGCACGTGTAACAAAGGATGCATTTGCTGTAGTCGCGCATGTAGAGATCGTTGTCCAGCTTGGGCGGCTGGGCGACGGTGGCTGCGGTCGAGGCGTCCGGCGGCTCGTGATGACCTGGTTCAGAGTGGTCGCGGCCGTGATGTCCGGAAGCGGCCGGTTCAGGCGCATTCACCGAAGCGGCGACGGCAAATCGTCCTGGATCCGCCCGGTACTTCCTGATCCAATCGTGAGTGGTCTGGCTGGCCGTGCTCAAATCCACTGACGACGCAAGGAACTCCAGCACCAGCTTGCGCGAATGCCGGACCCGATCGGTGTCCGTCTTCACCTTCATCCCCGCCTCCGCCTTGCGGGCGCAGGCGGGAACGAGAACGCGCGCGCCCTCGAGCTCGACCACGCACACGCGGCACGCATTCACCGGGGTCAGATTCGTGGCGTAGCACAAAGTCGGCGTCTCGATCATGGCCACCCGGCAGGCTTCGAGAATCGTGGAGCCCTCGCGCACCTTGACCGGCAGGCCGTCGACCTCGAGCGCGATCATCCGGACCGGCGCCGGGACGGGGACGTAGCCCGGTGTGCTCATGAGGCCCTTCCCTCAAAGAGCTTGAGGCGCGTGACCGCGGAGAGGACCACCGACGCCGCGGTCTGACCGAGACCGCAGATCGAGGCGTCCTTCATGACCTGGCCGATCTCGTCGAGCAACCGGACCTCTTCCGCAAGCGTGCCGATCGTTCGCCTCTGGGCGATGCGGTGAAGCGCTTCCTCCTGTCGCACCGTCCCCACGCGACACGGCACGCACTGACCGCACGACTCGTCGCGGAAGAACTGGGCGATCCGCAGCAATGTATCCACCAGATCCACGGTCTCATCGAACACCGCCACCACTCCGGAACCCAGAGTCACCCCCCGCTCACGCGCCGCCTCGAAGGAGAGCGGCAGATCTAGCTCGTTCGGCCCGACGAAGCCGCCCGCCGCGCCGCCGAGGAGAATCGCCTTGATCTTCCGGCCCGGGCGCATTCCGCCCGCCATATCGAGCAGCTTCGACAGGGGCGTGCCGCAATCCACTTCGTAGGTGCCCGGTCGCTCGATGTGACCGCTGACGCAGAACAGACGTGTGCCCGTCGAACCGGGAGTGCCCAGGGCCGCGTACGCCTGAGATCCCATACCGAGAATGAGATTCACATTGACCAGCGTCTCCACGTTGTTGATCCCGGTCGGCTTTCCGAAAAGACCGTGGGTCACGGGAAAGGGCGGCTTGCTCCGCGGCTCGCCACGCTTGCCCTCAAGAGAATTGAAGAGCGCCGTCTCCTCGCCGCAGATATAGGCGCCAGCGCCGCAGCGCAGTTCGAGATCGAATCGGAAACCGGCGCCCATCACGTTGTCGCCTAGGAATCCCCTTGCGCGGGCCAGTTCAAGGGCGTTCAGAATCCGCACCTTCGCCAGAGGGTACTCGCCGCGCAGATAGATGAAGCCCTTCTCCGCGGCCATGGCGAAGCCGGCGATGGTCATGGACTCAACCAGCGCAAACGGATCGCCCTCCATCAACACGCGGTCCTTGAACGTCCCGGGCTCCGACTCGTCGGCGTTACACACCACATAGTGCGGGCGCTGGGGCTGTTGAGCCACCGCCTCCCACTTAACGCCGGTCGGGAACGCCGCGCCCCCACGGCCGAGGAGCTTCGCGTCCTTGACCTCGCGGATGGTGAGCGACGGGCCCATGTCGATGGCGCGCCGGAGCGCTGCATAGCCGCCATGCGCGCGGTAGTCGTCGAGAGACATCGGATCGACAACACCCACGCGGCCGAGCAGCCTGCGACCGATCGGAGGTCCAACGGCGAGGGGCGGATCCAGGGCAAGCTTGAGGTCGTCGACGCTCGCGCGGATCCATTCGGCGGTTGCCGGGGCCAGGGTTTCGTTCGCGCGCCCCCTCCCCGCTTTCTGGACCAACACCGCCGGCGCGCGCTCGCATAGACCGAGGCACGGGCTCTTGATCCACATCAGTCCGTCATTCTCTTCATGGGCCGGCCCGATGCCTTCGCGGCACAGGGTCTCGACTCCGGTCGCGCCGCCCACTCGACAGACCACGTCGTCGCAGACGTGAACCACCGTCTTCGGCCGCTTCTTCACGGAAAAGAGACCGTAGAAGCTGGCCACGCCGAAGACTTCGGCGGGAGGCACGCCCAGCCTTCGCGCGAGGTGGTTCAGGCCACCGGGGCTGATCCAGCCGGCCCGATCCTGCAGCGCGTGCAGCGCGGGAAGGACGAGACTGCGCCGCTCCGGCGTTCCCCGATTCTGACGGGAGACTCTGGGCGCGCCGTCCGGCCGCGCGGCTTCGTCGACCCCGAGAACGGCGTCTATGGCTTCACGCTCATCCTCCGTCGGAGCGTCGGTCGTGAAGTGAAGATCCATCCGCGGTCCTGGTCACTCTACCTATGAAGCGGTCGCCAGAGCGCCCTTCGATAGGGGGGCGAGTTTCTCTATCCGCACCGCGGCCGCTTTGAACTCGGCGGTTCCGGATTTGGGATCGGTGGCGTCGATGGTGAGACGGTTCGTTTCGACCTCCTCGGGAAAATGGAGGGTCATGAACACGAGGCCCGGCCGGAGTCCCGGATCGATCCGCACCTTCGCGACCACGTCGCCGCGGCGCGAAATCACGCGGACCCGCTCGTCGTCCACCACATCCAGCAACCGGGCCTCCGCGGGCGAAATCTCGATCGCTTCGCCGTCTCGCAAGGGTGACGAGAAGCCGCGGGACTGAACGCCGGTGTTGTATGAATCGAGTTTGCGCCCGGTGGTGAGGCGCAGCGGGAACTCGTCGGTGATCTTGTCCACCGGAGGATCGTCTACGACCGGGCTGAACGGTGCGGGCACGCCCCGCCGAACCGGATCCTTGTCCCACAGCCGGGCGTGCAGGAACAGGGAACCGGGATGAGACTCGTCGGGACAGGGCCATTGTATGCCGCCCAGGGCTTCAAGCCGCGCGTACGACATGCCGCGGTGCATGGGCGAGAGAGAGCGCAATTCATCCCAGGCGCCTTCGGCGGTCACCGCGGGCCATGGAGCGCCCAGTCGCCTCGCGAGTTCGGTGATGATCCAGATGTCGTCTTTCGCGTTTCCGGGCGGATCCAGCGCTTTCCGCACGCGCTGAACCCGCCGTTCGCTGTTGGTGACCGTTCCGTCGGTCTCGAACGCCGCCACCGAGGCGGGAAACACCACGTGCGCCATCTCCGCCGTTCTCGTCATGAGGATGTCCTGGACGATCAGCATGTCGCGCGTCTCCAGCAGATGCTGGGCGTGGGTGACGTCGGCCTCGGACGAGGCGGGATTTTCGCCAATCACATAGAGCGCACGAAGGTCGCCCTGCTGCATCGACTCGAACATTTGGGTCAAGGTGAGGCCGTACTTCGGCGTGATGGGAACACCCCAGGCCGCCTCGAATCGCGCGCGAGCCGCCGCGTCTTTCTCGATGTCCTGAAAACCCGGCAGCTTGTTGGGAATGGCGCCCATATCGCCGCCGCCCTGAACGTTGTTCTGGCCACGGAGAGGATTGAGGCCGCTACCGTACCGGCCGACGTGGCCGGTCAGAAGGCCGAGGTTGATGAGCGACAGGACGTTGTCGACCGCGTTGTGGTGCTCGGTGATTCCGAGCGTCCAGCAAAGAATCGCCCGATCGGCGCGCGCATACATGTGCGCCAGTTCTTGAATGCTGGCTGCGGGAATCCCGGTCACCGCCTCGCCCCGCTCAAGGGTCCACTCCATCACGCAGTCGCGATACTCGTCGAAGCCCGAAGTCCCGGTCTCAATGAAGGCAAAATTGGCGAGGCCGCTCATGATGATCTCGCGCGCCATGGGGTGCGAGAGAGCGATGTCGGAACCGACGTTGATCCCGAGCCAGAGGTCCGCAAACTGGGCGGACGCAGTCTGCCGGGGATCCACGACCACCAGCTTCGCCCCGTTCCTGATCCCCTTCAGGACGTGGTGAAAAAAGATGGGGTGGGCGTCGCGGGCGTTCGACCCCCACAACAGAATGAGGTTCGTGTGCTCGGCTTCTTCGAACGAGCTCGTACCACCACCTGCGCCAAATGCCGTCGCCAGACCGACGACGCTCGGGGCGTGTCAGGTGCGGTTGCAGCTGTCGATGTTGTTGCTGCGCAGGACCTGGCGGATGAACTTCTGGGCGATGAAGTTCATTTCGTTGGTGGCCTTCGAGCAACTGAAGATCCCCACTCCCGCGCCGCCCTTGAGGTCGGTTGCGGCCTTGAGCCCGGCGGCCGCCCGGTGAAGAGCTTCGTCCCAGGTCGCGATCCGAAGGACGCCGTTTTCGCGAACCATGGGGTCGGTCAGTCGTGGCAGTCCGTTGTGCATGAATCCTCCTTTGCGAGGGTGATGAGGAGAATCATACGGCGGTATGGATCTGGCCTGCCCCGCGCCGGCGTGATCGCCTTCGACACGAATATTCTGTTCCCCTTCGGGACTTCTTCGCTTTCTGGAAGGACGCCGATCCCGATATGCCGATCCTCATCGAGGCGAAGCGCGAGTACGCTGCGCTGAAATAGGTGTTCTGCCGCCGTTGTGCCCCGTACTAACAGGGCTGCGGCTGAATCGTCTCGCCGAAACCACGGCCGTCGCGGGCCAGTTCCCTCAACAACGCAGAGGGTCTGACCAACGCCCCCTGATCGCCATGCATGCGATCAACTATCTCCACGATCTTCGGCAAGCCGAAGCCATCCGCCCAGTGCATCGGACCGCCGCGATGTCTCGGAAAACCGTAACCGTGAATCCAGATCACGTCGATATCGCCCGCTCGCGTGGCGATGCCCTCTTCAATAAGAAGCGCACCCTCGTTCACCAGAGCGCCGAAGCAGCGTTCGACGATTTCGGCATCTGAGATCTCGCGTCGCTCGATGCCCATCTCTGCACTGACCGATTGAACCAACGCATCAACCTCAGGGTCGGGCAAGGAGTTCCGGCTTCCCTTCTCGTACCGATACCAGCCCGCACCGGTCTTCTGGCCGAACCGGCCCAGCTCACAAAGCCGGTCCGCGATGGGCGAATAGCGCAGATCCTTCGGGCGCGTGGCCGACTGACGCTTGCGGATCCGCCAGCCGATATCGAGCCCTGCGATGTCGCCGATCTGATACGGGCCCATGGCCATGCCGAATTCGCGCACGGCGCGGTCGACCTGATGGGGCAAGGCGCCTTCCTCGAGCAGGAAGTCCGCCTGGCGGCGGTATGCGTAGAGCATGCGATTGCCCACGAAACCGTCGCACACCCCGACCACCACGCCGATCTTGCCGATCCGCCTCACCACGTCGAGCGCCGAGGAGAGGACGTTCGCCGACACCGTGGCCGGGCGGACCACCTCGACGAGCTTCATGATGTTCGCGGGCGAGAAGAAGTGCAGGCCCAGCACGCGCGACGGATCCTGCGTCTCCTCGGCGATCGTGTTGACGTCGAGACTCGACGTATTCGTAGCGAGGATGGCCTTGTCCGAACAGACTTCGTCAAGCATCGCGAACACGTTGTGCTTGGTGTCCATCTCTTCGAACACCGCTTCGATCACAAGGTCGGCCTCCGCGAGGGTGTTATAGCCGGTGGCGCCTCGGATGCGGCCGATCCGCGCCGCGCATTCATCCATCTTGATCCGGCCTTTGGCTTTAGACTCCTCGTAGGTCGTCCGCACCTTAGCGAGGCCGCGATCGACCGCCGCCTGCGTCTCGTCGGTCACCACGACCGGAAAACCCGCGTTCGCAAAAGCCATGGCGATGCCGCCGCCCATGGTGCCGAACCCGACCACACCGACGTTGCGAATCGCCCGCATGGTCGTGCCCTTTTTCAGTTCGCCGGCCCTCTGGGCTTCGCGTTCGGCGAAGAACACGTGGCGCAAAGCTCGAGACTCCTCCCCGTCCACGAGTTCGAGGAAGGTCTCCCTCTCGATGCGAAGAGCCTCATCGAAGTGAAGGGTGAGCGTCCGCTTGACGCATTCGAAGGCCGCCTGCGGGGCCTTTCGTCCTCGCGCACTCTTCTTCAGTTCAGCCTCAATGTGGACCAGGAGATCCGGCGGAGGCGTCACCATGGCGATATCGCGGGTGCGTCGGGGCGGGTCTCGACTGACCCGCACGGCCAACGCGATCGCGCGGTCCCGCACCGTATGGTGAGGGACGACCTCGTCCACGAGTCCCAGGGGGACCGCTTCGTGAGCGTCCAAGCGGCGGCCAGTCAATATCAGGTCGAGGGCGGCCTCGGCGCCGATCAGACGAGGCAGCCGGACCGTGCCGCCGGCGCCGGGCAGTATGCCCAGCGTCACTTCGGGCAGGCTCAATTGCGCGCCCTCTTCGGCAACCCGATAGTGGCAGCCAAGGGCCAGCTCCAGAGCACCGCCCGCGACCGTTCCGTGAAGCGCCGCCACGACCGCCTTCGGCGACTTCTCGATGCGATCGATGAGGTCGGGCAGCGAAGGCCCTCCGGCCGCGGCTTGCCCGAACTCGCGGATGTCAGCGCCCGCGCTGAAATGTTTCCCCGCCCCGGCGATCACCACCGCTACGACCGTGGAATCGGCGAGCGCCGCGTCGAGTTGCTCGGCGAGCGCCTTCTTAAGGGCGGCGCCCAACGCGTTCACGGGCGGTTGGTTGAGAGTGAGCACCGCCACTCCGTCTCGTCTTTCGAGATTCACGGTCATTCCGCTCGTCGTCTCCCTGGTTTTGGGCAACCCGACCTCCTGATTCGCCGACGATCAGGGTTTCGGTTCTGAGTCCTTCAGAAGCCTCGCGAGTTCGCTGCCCCAGATCGCCGGCCAGGAATGGGTCGAATGGCCGCGGGTCTTGTCGG
This sequence comes from Vicinamibacteria bacterium, assembly GCA_031364765.1. Taxonomy (GTDB): domain Bacteria; phylum Acidobacteriota; class Vicinamibacteria; order Fen-336; family JAGNNV01; genus JAGNNV01. The sequence continues at coordinate 1,883 of JANLWV010000543.1, read as the reverse complement.
AGATGGGGATGACCACAGCGCGGCCCTTCTTCACCCGCTGGATCTGGTCCTCGAGAATCCCAAGCTCGGGCGGATTGACCTGGTCATCCGCGGAATTGACGGCGAGCAGCGGGCACGCGATCTTCTCGAGGTCGGGCTGGGGGTCGTAGTCGCGCGACGACTCGAACTGATACAGCATGTCGTTGGCGTCGTTGCTGGCCATCCTCTGCGCGACGGTCTGGTCGAAGAACTTGTCGGCGGCGTCGCGCGTGGGTGCGAGCTTCTGCCACTGCAGGGGCACGCTGGTCATGAAGATGAGCGTGTACACGGCGGCCACGAGGCCATGCGGCTGCGTGGTGTACTCGCCGCCCTTCCACTCGGGATCGTTGCGGATCGAGTCGCTCACCATCCGCCGGAACATCCGATTGCGGCCGGCGAGCTGCACGGGAAGGCTCGCGAGAGGCATGGCCACGTCCATGAAACCGGGATACCGGGCTGCCCACAACCAAGTGTGCATGCCGCCCATCGACGTGCCCATCACAAGGCGCAGATGATCGATCTTCAGGCCCTCGGTGACGAGTCGATACTGCGCGGTCACGAGATCGCCGTAGCCGTAGCGCGGGAACTTCGCGTGAAGGCCATCGCTCGGCTTGCTCGACTTGCCGTGGCCAATGCCATCGGGAAGGATGATGAAGTGGGTGGCGGCGTCGAGGAGTTGTCCGGAGCCGAAGAGTTCGCCGCCGAAGTTGACACCCAGGAATCCAGCACCCGTGCCGCCCGTGCCGTGCATGATCAGGACAGCGTTCGTCACCTGGCCTCGCGCATCGCGCGCTGGCTGGCCGAGGGTGCGGTAGTGAAGGTTCAAGGTCGGCAGCGTCTCGCCGGAATCAAAGCGGAAGTCACGAATCTGAAAGTCGCCCTCGGTCACCGCGAGTTTTGCAGGCGCCGCCTGCATGGCGAAAACCGAACTTGCGAGAGTCGAGAGGAGGGCGGCCCGAAGAAGCGCGCGTTTTGAGCTCATGCCACGCAACTTACGCGACCGGACGCCGGCCGGACAAGCGAGGCTCCGCCGGGGCTACACTTCGCGCATGATCAGGTTCTCTGCCGGCATCGCGGCCTTCGCCTTTTTCGCATCTGTCTCAACTCCGACCCTGAACGCGGCGGATGGGCCGGCGCCCATTACCGTTCGCGCGGCCTCCGTCCTCGACGGCCGCGGCGGCGTCATCCACAATGCGCGGATCACGGTGCTCGGTTCGCGTATCACGAAGATCGAGCCCAACTCGACAACGGGAGCCACCTACGACTTGGGCACGGCCACCCTCCTTCCCGGCCTCATCGACGCCCATGCGCACGTGGTCTGGTACTTCAACGCGAAGGGCCGGTTTCACACCGAAGGCGATGGCGACACGAAGACGGAGGGGGCGCTGGCCGCCGCCGGAAACGCCTACGCGACGCTGATGAGCGGGATCACCACGCTTCAGAGCCTCGGTTCGCCGGAGGACAAGGAACTGCGGGACGCCATCAACCGTGGCGTCCTCGTCGGGCCGCGAATCCTGACTTCACTCTCGTCGCTCAGCGAGCGTTCGGGCACGCCGGATGAGCTGCGCGCCCTGGTGCGCGCGCGAAAGTCGGAAGGCGCCGACGTCATCAAGGTCTTCGCGTCCAAGAGCATCCGCGAGGGAGGCGCGCAGACGATGACGGACGCGCAACTGGAAGCGGTGTGCTCGGAGGCGAAAGCGCAGGGCCTTCGCTCCCTCATTCACGCCCACAGCGCGGAAGCCGTTCTGGCCGCGACGAAGGCGGGATGCACGCAGATCGAGCACGGCGTCTTCGCGACGAACGAAGTCCTCAAGCTCATGGCCGAGCGCGGGATGTATCACGACCCGCAGTGCGGTCTGGTGTTC
>JANLWV010000526.1:0-6894 GCA_031364765.1 Vicinamibacteria bacterium | reverse complement strand
AGCTTCCGCTTGGAATCACCACGCCATCCTCGATCTCGAAGGGTTCGAACAGGCGCTCCCCGGCCGGGACGATGTTCGCTTCCACGCGATCCCCGCTTTCGAGCCGCCAGTTGATAGGAGCGGTGAAGATCCGGTAACTCTCCCTGTCGCCTTCGAGATTGGTCACGTAGTCGGCGAAGAACTCGTGGAACATCTGTCGGATGAACGTGCCCTCAAGCCGTGGCGCGTAGACGACCGCGAGCCGATAAGCCTTGATCGCCTTGCGCGGGACGAAGCCCAGAGACGGATCGAACCCATCGCCCACGCGCCGGAATGTGGCGGCGATGTCCCAAAGGTCGTTGGGCATGTCGAGCTTCACACCCCAGGCTTCCCTCGACCCGTTGAGGCCATCGCGGCGGGCCATCAGGCCCCACACCCCGAGCCAGAGATTCTTGCTGCCGCGATACCGCGAGGTCTGGTAGGTGAGATCGATCCCCAGGGTCGACGCTCCGGCGCGTCCCAAAGGATCACCCGCAGTGGCGATGAGGCCGATGGTCGATTCGTCGAGGACGTTACGCCTGACTCGTAGAGCGGAGAGCGATGTGGCGGGGGCGATGCCGTCTTCGTCGCGCGTCCGAACGAAGAGACCGCCGAGGCTCGTTTTGCCCTGACGGCCCGAGAGTTTCGCGCCGGCGAGAATCGGAACCTCCTTTCCGGAGACGAGGCCGATCCGCCGCGAGAAGAAAGGCCGGACGTCGCCCGAGAGGCCGAGGCCGAAGCCAAACGTGTCCGAGCCTTCGAGGAAGAATGCGCGCTTCTCCGGAAAAAACAGCGGGAAGCGGGTGAGATTGGTCTGGCGGGTGTCCGCCTCGGTCTCCGCGAAGTCCGTGTTCACGGTGACGGACGCGGTAAGGTTCGGGCCGACCCGCTTCGTGATATCGACGCTCACGTCTCCCGTAGCTGATGTCGTGGAGTTCCGAGAGGGGTGATCGACCCCGAAAAGAACTGCCGGCCGGATCGAGAGCCCGAGTCCGAGCGTGAAGTCGGGCAGGTCGGTCAGGAGGCCCGCACGGCTCGTCTGATAGACCTTGATGTCGCGTGAAGCCGCGGCCCAGCGCTCACTCTCCTGGTTGCGCTGAATCCGTCTCTCCACGTTGAAGCCCCAGGCGGAAAGACCCTTAGCGAAGTTGATCGAGAACACGGGAATGCGGATCTCGGCCGACCAACCGTCCGTGTTGCGTTCGGTCGCCGCCTCCCACACCCCGTCCCAGTTCTCGTCCACCGACGCTCCGTTCGAGACCACGAGACCGTCAAACCGGGCTCCTCCCGGGTTGACGGCGAAGACATAGCCGGAACGACCGTCCTGGAACGGATCGAGGACGAGGATGAGATGATCCTCACCGTCGAAGTTGCCGTCCCGCTCTTTCGTGAACGTGACAATCCGCGCGGGATCGGGATCGAAGCAGCGCACGCCGATCACGATCTCGCGGGCACTCGCCAGCACCTTCACCTCGGTGCGGCCGGTGGGCGCGCCTCCCGCGGTGGGCTCCATCATCGTGAGATCGGAAATGGAGGCGGCGTTCAACCAGTCCGCTTCATCGAGGCGGCCGTCGACCTGAACGTCGCCCTTGAGCGATCCGGCGCGAACCGACGGGCGAACCTCTGGATCAGCGGCCATGAACGTGGCCAGGAGAAGGAGGAGCACTACGGTCTGCGAGCCCGTTCCAGCCGGCGCTGCACCTCGTCCCAGTGGACGTTCGCGAAGAACGCGTCGACGTAACGGGCCGCGGAAGCGCCGAAGTCGATGTGGTACGCGTGCTCGTAAAGATCGAGCACCAGCAGCGGTGTTCCCATGACCGCGCTTTGAGAGTGGTCGGACGCCCAGTAGTTGTGCAGTTCCCGGGTGTGCTGATTCCAGGCGAGCACCGTCCAACCCGAGCCGCCATTCGACGGGGGCGCCCCTTGAGCGGCGGCCACCATCGGGGCCAGAACCGCCCCGGTAGCGAGAGCTTCACGGCGGGTGAGTGTTGCATTCGACCTCATGACTTTCTCCATTCCCCGGGGCAGGAAGACGTAGGCTTGCCGGCTAGTTTCCGGAGCTCAGAAAAGTCTCACGGGCCACGATCTTCGATTCGACCAGATCCGCGGTGTTCAGTCCCAGCGCTTGAGCCACCTTGCGCACGAAATACTCCTCGTGACCGGCAAGCTCTGCGTCGGCGAAGGCGAGCTGCCACATGCTCTCGATCACCTTCCGCTTCTGGGGCGGCGTGCAACGCTCGTTGAGCAGCCGCAGCAGTTGCGGCAAGGGCGTCTTCACGTGCTCCTCGGCCAGACGGATGATGATCACCGCGTCCTTGCCATCGATGCGCAGCACACGGGCCACCGCGGCGATCAACGCGTGGTGTTCGTCGTGCTTCGACTCCTGGTCGGCCGCGATCATCTGGAGGAAGAGGACGGTAGTCGCGAGTTGCAGACGCCTTCCCGTGACCGTGTCGCCCTCCTCCGGGACTTCCGCCGGCGCCACCGCCCGCGTCTCGAAGAAGTGCCGGATCGCGCTCAGCAGCGCGCTTTCGATGTCCGGGGTCTGGGGGCTTTCGGGCATGAAGGGAACCGGGTGCGACGGTACGCGAGGTCGTTAAGCGCCGTCAAGGATGGATAACGCTTAGGATAGGCCCCCGTTTTTGGGCCGACTCGGGTCCACTACCCCGGGGTGACGCGCGGGATTCCGGCCGTTTTGAGAACGGCCCCTTCAATCAGCGAGGACGATACGATGCGGCTCCAAATCCGCGGGGACCTCGAGGGGTCCTACCCTGACGTGCTCACTCCGGAAGCCCTGGCCGCGATCGAAGCCCTCGCCCCACTGAACGAGCCGCGAAGGGCGCTTATGGGGGCCCGCATGGAGCGCCGGGCCTCGCGCGCGCAAAGCCGGAAGCCCCTTACCTTCCTCGACCCCGGAGCCATGCTTGGCGGCACGACCATCTCCGTTCAGGATGCGCGCGACGGCAGGTTTGCGGGAAGCGAGATCCCGGCCGATCTGCGCCGGCAGTGGATTCAGGGGACGGGACCGGCGACGAGGCCGAATCAGCCGGCTACGAAGGGAATCCGCAACATCGCATACGCTCTCCTCTCCGGCGCTGACGGATGGATGTTCGACGGCGAGGATGCGCTCGGTCAGATTTCGACGATGTCGCTCGACAATCAACGCAACCTCAAGCTGGCCATCGCGGGTGACCCCGTCTTCCTTGGGGTCGCCGAGCGGGTGGCGGCGGAGATGAACGAATGGGCGGGCGGTTTCTTCGGCCATCCGATCATCGAAGACTGGGCTAAGCAGCTGGGCTTCACCACGAAGATCTTCCGGGCCCGTGGGCTTCACCTCGACGATCGGCACATCCGGATGGGAAGCGGAATTTCGCTCTCCGCGTCGATCGTCGACACGGCCCTTTACGTCGTCCACAACCATCAGCGGCTGCGGGAGTCCGGCGCCTCGATCGTTTTGTACCTGCCGAAGATTCAGACCGCCGAAGAAGCGGCGCTCTGGAATCGCCTGCTGTCGGCGCTGGAGGAGCACCTGTCCCTTACGATTGGCGCGATCAAGGTCTACGTGCTGGTCGAGCAGATCGAGGCCTGCTTTCAGTTGATGGAGATCCGGGCGGCTCTGGGCCGTCATTTCGTCGGGTTCAACACCGGCCGCTGGGATTACATCAACAGTGTTTCGGATGCGCTCTGGTGGGACCCGACCTTCGTCAATCCCAATATCGATGCCATCACGATGACCTACGGCTACATGCGCAATTATGAAGACCGCGTCCGGCGCGCGGTCAATACGCCGGACCTTGAGGGTCACTGCGCGTTATGGCAAGGCGGCATGGAGCCCAACATCCCGGTGGGCTCGAAGGAAGGCGTCGCGAATGGAATGAGGAAGGCTGTCTTGGGCGCCGAGCGCGAGCAGCGCGAAGGGGCTTCCGGCAAATGGGTCGCGCACTGGAAGATGGTCCACATCATTCGGCCGGTGTGGGAGAAGGCCGGGCAGGACAACCAGCTCGGCCGATCGTTCCCCGCCCTCACTTACACCGCTGCCGATGCCGATGGCCTCGTCCAACTCGAGCCGGCGCCACGCACCGTACGCGGCGCGCGCGACCTGCTCAGCGTGGCCCTGCAGTATGGCAACGCTTTCGGCCAGGGGATGCAGGCCGCGGCCCTCAAGCCCGCCGACTTCTTCGGCAACGACGATGTGTTGTACCTGATGGAAGACATGGCGACCGGAGAAATCCGCCTGAGCATCCTATGGGAGTGGCTGCACAAGGCCGCCGCGTTCTCCGAAGCGGACAGCGCGGTCGGTATCGTCAAGGGCGACGTCTGCACTGCGGCGTTCTTCGAGCGTTTGCTCTCGGAGGAGTACGGCAAGCTCCTGGCTGCGAACAACCGGGACGTCCACGACGACTCGAAGACGACGACCCTTCCCATCGCCCGCGAGATCGTGCGGACCTACGTGATGGCTGCGATCAAGGCGCCCTGGTATGTCGATCTGCTGAATCTCAACCTCGACAACCACGACCTCGCGAAGGCGCGCTCCCGCATCGAGCAGTACATGAACGCGTTCGGCAAGGACGGCACTCGCACCACAGAGAATCTGGATTTCGAGGGTCTCCCCGCTAACCTTGGCGAGAGCAGATAAATACCATGACGAAGACTTCATTCGATTCGGAAGTCGCCGAGGCCGCACGATGGCAGGCGGGCCTGCGCTTCGAGGGAATCACGCGGCTGCATTCCGCGCGTCAGGTGGTGGAGCAGCGGGGCACCATCGAGGTCGACTACACGGTGGCCCGCGCCGCCGCCGAACAGTTCCATGCCCGGCTCAAGGAACTTTTCGCCCAGGGCAAACAGGTCACAACCTTCGGTCCCTATTCTCCCGGACAGGCGGTGGCGTTGAAGCGGGCGGGCATCGAAGCCATCTACCTCGGCGGGTGGGCGACCTCGGCCAAGGGATCTCTCACCGAGGATCCGGGGCCCGACCTCGCGAGTTATCCCCTAAGCCAGGTGCCGGATGAGGCGGCGCCGATCGTGCGCGCTCTGCTCACCGCGGACCGGAACCAGCGCTTTGCTCGTTCGCGGATGACCGAGGCCCAGCGTGCCGCCTCTCCCGAAGTGGACTTCCGCCCCTTCATCATCGCCGACGCCGACACCGGCCACGGCGGCGACGCCCACGTGCGCAATCTCGTGCGGAGGTTCGTGGAGGTCGGTGTTCCGGGTTATCACATCGAAGACCAGAAGCCGGGAGCCAAGAAGTGCGGGCATCAGGGTGGCAAGGTTCTCGTGGCGGAGGACGAGCAGATCAAGCGCCTCAACGCCGCGCGCTTCCAGCTCGACGTCATGAAGGTGCCCGGCATCATCGTGGCGCGGACCGACGCCGAGTCGGCCACGTTCCTGGAGGGGCGGGGAGACGAGCGCGATCATCCGTTCATTCTCGGGGCCACCAACGTCGACCTGCCGACGTACAAGACCGGCTACCTCGCCATACTCAAGAAGCTGCGCGAGCTTGGTATCGACGATGTGCGAGGGCATCTGCTCTTCAAGGTCTCCGATGCTGAGTACGACGAAGCGAACGTGTGGCTTGAGCGAGTGGGCGTGAGGGGCGTGATCGACGACAACCTCAAGGCCTTGAAGCAGTCCGAGGGTCCCACCCTCGAGGCGCTGCTCGACAAAATCGACACGCGGTTCATGGAGGCGTGGCAAGCCGAGGCTGCGCTCAAGAGTTACCCGGAGGCCGTCGCCGACGTGATCCGGTTCCGGGTGAGCGAAGGCGAGCAGGTCGACCTGAGCCCGGAAGCGTGGCTGGCCTTTGCCAGCCACACGTCGTTTCATGCTGCGCGTGCGAAGGCTCGGCTGATGGGCATCAACATCGCCTGGGACTGCGAGATCTCGAAAACACCTGAGGGTTATTACCAGGTCCAGGGCGGCCTGGAGTACGCAATCGCGAAGTCCCTCGCCGCCGCACCCTTCGCCGATATTCTCTGGATGGAAACGAAAACCGCGGACTTGGCCGACGCTAAACGGTTCGCGGACGCGATCCACGCCGAGTTCCCGAAGAAGATGCTGGCCTACAACCTCTCGCCATCGTTCAGCTGGGACACCACCGGGATGAGCGATGAGGAGATGAAACGATTCCCCGAGGAGCTCGGCAAGCTGGGTTTCGTCTTCAACTTCATCACCTACGGCGGACATCAGATCGACGGTTTGGCGGCCGAGGAGTTCGCCACTGCGCTACGACAGGACGGTATGTTGTCCCTGGCGCGGTTGCAGCGGAAGTTCCGGCTCGTCGAGTCGCCTTACCGGACACCGCAGACGCTCGTCGGAGGTCCGCGCGCTGATGCGGCGCTCATGGCTGTCTCGGGCGGCACCGCCGCCACCAAGGCGATGGGCAAAGGCTCCACCCAGCATCAGCACCTGGTTCAGACCGAGGTCCCGATCAAGCTGCTCGATGAATGGCTCGCGGTCTGGGAGAAGCACCACGGCCTGTCCGCCTCGGTGCGGGCCTCGTTGCGGCCGCACACCGCCGGCTCCGAGTTGCTGGAGTTGAGCATCCTGTCGGGAGCGACCAGGGTCGCGAACGTCATCTTCGCCGCCATCGTCGATCGGCGGGGCAGGAACATCCTGTCCATCCGCGACCAGAACACCTTCGACACCGCCTTGCGCAAGAAGCGCTTGATGACGCTGATCCACCTGTTCCTGGTCCACCGCTTCAAGGCGTCGTCGGTCCACTATGTCAGTCCCACCGACGACAACCGCTACCAGGCCCAGAAGATGAAGGCGCACGGCCTGTTCAGCGACGTCCACGACGAAGTCGGCCAGGTCATCGTCGCGGATGTCAGTGCCGAGGGAGTCAAGACGCTGCTCGCCCCCGATCGGGGACGCCTG
>JANLWV010000487.1:0-8417 GCA_031364765.1 Vicinamibacteria bacterium | reverse complement strand
CTGCGCGTGGATTGGGGCTTCAAGCTCGACCGGCGCGCCGGTGAAAGCCTCCAGCAACTGCACATCGGAGTGGGATATGCGTTCTAAACGACTCTTCCCGAAGTCCGCCTCATCGGTCATCCTGATCGGGGCCATCCTTTTCGGGGGTGGCGTTCGTGCCACGGCGGGCACGCTCATCGAACGCACCCTGGCCTTCGTCAACAAGAAGCCCGTCCTTCTCTCGGACGTCGAGCTGACCAAGGCACTGCTGCAGCTCGAAGAGGGCGAGGCCCTCGAGCGCACGATCGATGAGAGCCTGATGTTTGAAGAGGCGTCGCGGCTTTTGAGCGAGGCCCCCTCGGAAGAAACAACGGCAAGCGCGGTCGTCGCTCTTCAGGAGAAGGCCGGGGCGGGATTCACCGCGGCCGCCCTCAGGCGCAAGGCGCTCATCCAACTCGCCATTTCGAACTACATCAACCAGCGTTTGCGTCCCCTGGTGCGTGTGGAAGATGACGAGGTTCGCAAGGTCTTCAACCAGAGGGTGCTGAACGAACCTCAACCGCCGAGTTTCAGTCTCGTCTCACCGTCCATTCGCGAGTTGCTCGAACGGCGGTCTCTCGACCAGAAGATCGAAGAATGGGTCGCCTCGTTGCGCCGGCGGGAAGAGATCAGACGCCTGCCCTTGCGACCGTAGGAGGTTTCGGCGAGAACCACGCCTCAGCGGCGAAAGCGCAGGCGAAACAGGTCGACGAACGCGGCGAGGCCACGACCGAAACTCACCCGGGACTGTTCGTCGTTCCTCCAGGTCACCGCGACCTCGCGGATCTTGAATCCCGCTCGCCGCGCCAGAACCAGAGCTTCCACGTCGAAAGCGAAGCCGTCGAGTTTCGAATCGCGGAAGGCCGCCTCGGCCGCCGCCGCCGAAAAGAGCTTGAAACCGCACTGAGTGTCCTTGATGCCTTGAAGGTGAAGCCAGCGGACGATGAGGTTGAAGAAGCGCCCCGAAGTCTCGCGCATGATCGACTGACGCTTCTCGAGGTTCGCGCCTTTGACCGCGCGCGAGGCAATCGCTATCTGGACGCCATCGGTCAGAGCGCCCCGGAGTAAAGTCAGCTCCTCGATGGGGGTGGAGAGGTCCGCGTCCGACATCAGCCGCCATGAGCCCTGGGCATTCAACATTCCGTGGCGAACCGAATAGCCCTTCCCCCGGTTTCCGGGGTTTTGGAGGACGCGCACTTCGGGCCCCGCCTCTTGCGCCACCTCCGCCGTCCGGTCCTTCGACCCGTCGTCCACAACGATGATCTCGAACGATTCGCCTTCCCGCAGAAAGCGAAGCATCGTGGCGAGGGTTCCTGGCAGGCGAGCCTCTTCGTTGAACGCTGGAATGACGACCGACAGTGAAACGGGTGTCGGCATCAGAGCCCCGCGAGTTTCTCAAAGACGTTTTGCGGAAGGTGGGCCAGGCCGAGACTTGATGCCACGCCCTCGAGGTCGTCCCGCACGCGCGCGCGGACGCTCTTAGCTCGGGATTCCCTCGCGAGAATCGTCGAGAGGAGCTCGGCGCGCTCGGAGGCGACACTGTGGAGGAACCCCGCCAGTCTCTCCGTCACGGGAGCCACCCCTAAGGTCAGAGCGAACTCGCGCGAAAGACCCTCGAGGCGCAGACGGGCCGCCTCGTCGGTGAGCAGAAACTCCAGCAGCGCCGCGAGTTCTCGGTTCTCAGCAGGCCCCGGATTCACCCGGGCCACCACTCCCTCGGGCAGGTCCTCATCGGCGGTCGAACCCGACGACACGATCGAAGCCCGGCCCGCGGCAAGAGCTCGCATCAGGACGCCCGATGCCTCGCCTCGACTGGGGAAACGCAGGGCCAGAACCACATCGGCGGCGAGCAGGGCATCTCCCAAAGTCTCTAGATCGACGCGACCCAGTGGCCGTATCGATCCGCCCGGGGCGTACGTTGCCTCGTCGCCCGATCCGCCACCCACGGTGACGAGAACCACGCCCTCGACCCGCGGGCGAATCGCCTCGATCGCCGCCTGCGCGACCTCGAGACCCTTTGAAGCGGTTCGAAGACCAGGAGCGAGGATCACCCGCGCCGATCCGGGAAGGCCGAGTCGGATATGCGCTTCCGACCGGTTCGCAGCATGCGACTTCAAAAAGGCGTGATGGGGAAGATGGAGGAGACGTTTTCCCGGCGTGCGGGCGAAAACCCGTGCCGCGGTCGCGCCGGAAAGGCAGACGACCGCGAGGGCCCGTTCGAGGATCTCGGCATTCAGAGGAAATGCTCCGGTCCAGTGTCGCCCGCCCAAAGCGGAGGCGATGGTCTCGGCCGCGATCGAGCCCCGCTCCCCATGCTCCCGGCGCATCTGGCTTCGGTACCCGTCGAAGTTGTTTGAGGTCACAGCAAAACCCAGCAGAAGCTCGTGCAGATTCCACTCATGCAGAACCACCACTCCAGGGAGCCTTATGGCCTCGCGGTAGATGAAGCCATGGAGAGGCGAGTTGCCCACGTGATAGACACGCAGGTTCTCTGGGTCGCTCTCCGAGGGCGAGATGACGCGGTGGCGCGCTCGAAGTTCTTCGTCAACCTGGCCAGGGTCTTCGGCCACCAGCGTCAATGCGACCGCACGTTCGAGAACCTCAAGCTGCTCCTGAACGTAGTCGGCGACCCCCGACCCTTGAGGCGGAAGGGGCGACCAGATCTCGACCTGAAGCTTCGAGGGGGGCGCCACTATCGGATCGTTTCCGTCAGGGTGTCGATGACAGCGTCCCATTGAATGGGCGCCACTTTTCTCCGACCGACCTCCGCCATTTCGCGTAGCCTTGTTGGAGGAGTTTTCCAGGCTCGGGTCATCGCATCGCCCAGACTCTGCGCGGTTGGCTCGGCGATGAAGCCGCTCTCGGTCGTCGCAAACTCCAAAACACCGCCGGTGTCGTTGGTCGTTATCAACGTCTTTCCGGAAAGGAACGCTTCCAGCGTCACGTAACCGTAATCCTCGTTCACCGGCGTGTAAACGGCGGCTCGAGCCGTGGCCAGAAGAGCGAGCAGATCCTCATCGGAGACAAAACCCGTAAAGTCCACGCGCGACGAAACCCCCCGGGCCTCGGCCAGTTCGCGCAAGGCGGCTTCGAGCGGGCCCCGCCCGGCGATCTTCAGCCGGACATCTTTCGAGGCAAAAGCGAGGGCTTCGATCAGAAGATCGACGCGCTTCAGGCGGTCGAGTCGACCCGCGAAGAGCAGGAAGTCCCCGAGCGACTCGAATCGATATCGTCCGACGTGTGGGGGTGGCGGATACAGTGGCGTCGAGTCGAGTTGATTGAACTTTGAAAGGCGATCCGACACGGTCCTCGAGATGGTGAACCGATCCTGGCACTCGGAGAGAGCCTTGGTGTCGAGAGCGTGGATCGTCGCCTTGATCTCGTTGTGTTCCAACTTGTCGGTGAAGGAACAATATTCCGTCCCGAAAAGATCGTAGACCTCACGGTGCTGATGGAAGATCCACGCCACCTTCCGGCAATGCTCAGCCAGGAAGGTCGGGAACTTGGTGGTGATCACGAGGTCGATCTTTGCCCCGTTGCTCTCGGTGACATCGAGCAGCCGCCAGGCCAATGCCTGCCGCACGATCTCTTCCGGCGGGTACCACTTGAAGGGAACCTGAGCCACGTCGGTCAGGAAACCGCGCCGCACGAGCTCGCGCTGCAACGAGAGGACGAGCATCTCGGCGCCCCCGTTGATGAACGGAGCCTGGGCGGCGCAGATCAAGACTTTTTTCATCTAGGCAGGGGGCCGCAGACGTCCCTCGTTCCCGTGCTCAGCCCCCCGCACCCCCTTCGCTTCGCCCCAGTGAATCGGGCTCCGCTCATGGCTAGTGTAACCGGAGTTTATCTTCTAAGGCGCGCAATCTTTCCCGCACCGAGCGTAAAGCGGCTTCGTGAGAGACGCGCCCCTTTTCTCCTTCGCCCAGCACCGCGTCGATCCGTCGCGCCATCTCGTGGACGTGGCGCACCAGTTCTCGTTCGAGTTCGCGGTGACGGGTGTCGATGTCGTCCATCCGCTTCTGCATTTGGGCAATGACGCCGTCGTAGTGCCGGTGAGTGGCCGCGAAATGTTCGGCGGTCCAGCCGACGAGCGCATTGTCCAGCTGCACCTGGTCTGAGTTGAACTTCATCTGGGCTTCGCGGCTCCTCTCGCGAGAGCCATCAATGAGGGAGGCAATCGCTCCCGAAGACCGAGGAACGGCCGCCGGCCATGACTCGTTCACCGGTCGCAGGTCCGGCGGCGCTGGCGGATTCCACTCGGGTTGGTCATGGGCGTCGGGCTTTCCGGCCAAAGAGCCAGTCCTCACCGGCTCAATTGGACCCAGCACGCTCTCGGGGTTCCTGGTCACATCCACCTCACGCGCGGCTTCAACGACCTGGCTCAGCGCTTCGGCGCTCTTTCGGCGTTCGCGTTCGAACTCTTCTGGCGTCATGTAGATGTTCCCTAGGACACAGGAGATTCTAAACGTCCGGTTTTCGGCCCACCGCAAACACACTCGCGCCGATCGGGAGATTGAAACCGCGCACGAGACCGGCCTCCACCGCGAGCAGGGCGCCGAATATCCGTTCGAGGGGCGGAGGAAGGAGAGCCACGTCCGATCCGTGGCGATTCAGAAGACGGTCCAGAAAGCGTCGCGCTAAAAGGACCGGGAACAGGAGAGAGTTCGCGTAGGTGGACCGAATCAGGGCGAGGCCGGCCTTCTCCAGCAGAGTCTTCAGCTCGTCCCTGGTGTAGCGATGTCGCGAATGCACCGCCTCGTCGTGAGCGCCCCAGAGCACCTTAAGCGCCGGCACCTTCACGAGAATCACACCGCCGGGCCTCAGCACCCTGGCAAGTTCGCGCACGGCCTGAACATCGTCCTTGATCCACGCGTGATAGAGCACATCGAAAGAGGTCACGACGTCGAAGCTCGACGACGCGTAGGGCAGGCTGACCAGGTCTCCTCGGGTTACGCGGCCGCCCCGTCTTTTCGTGGTGATGACGGCGAGAGGCGAGAGGTCGACGCCATGGGTTTCGCCAAAGGTCGAGAGATCCTGGAGATTCCACCCTGTGCCGCAACCGGCGTCGAGGATGCGGCGTTGCTTCTCGCCGCCGAAAGGCAGGAGAGGAGCTAGAAGCGCTCGCGCGATTCGGCGCATGCCTACGAACCACCACGAAACGCCCTCCAGGTCGGCCATAAGGCGGTACTCTTCCGGGTTCACCGTCGCTTCCTTTCGTGGAGCAGGCGGTCGTACTGGGCGATGACCTTCCCGGCAATCCGCGACCAAAGGAAAGGCTCCAGAAGGCGCAACGACTCCCGGCCCATCCTGGCTCGGTCCTCCGGCGTGTTCGCCATCCTTACAATGGCCCGGGCGATGGCGTCCACGTCGCCGGGGTTCACCAGGAAGCCATTGACGCCGTCCTTGACCTTGTCCGGAATCCCGCCCGCCCTCGTCGCGATGACGGGAAGGCCGTGGGCCATGGCCTCAAGCGTTACCAGTGACGAACCTTCGAAACGCGTTGGATGCAGGAAGGCGTCGGAGCCGGCGTAGAGCGCGTGAAGCGTCTGCTCTCCCACCCGGCCGGTGAACTGGATGTGGTCCTGCATCCTTGAAGCCCCGTTTTGCAGAGAGCGACGCATCGGACCCTCTCCCACCACGAGCCAGCCCCAGTCCGGCGGCAGTGAGGAAGCGGCGCGCTTGAAGGCTTCGAGCGAGTCGGCGAAACCCTTGTAGGTTTCGAGCCGGCCCACGGACACGAAAAGCGGACTCCTTACCGACATCCAGGGCAGGATCTCGAAGGCGAACGGCATGGCGTCTCCAGGCGTGAGGGCCCGAAGCTCCTCGAGGTCGACGCCGTTGGGGATCACGCGCACCAGGGCCGGATCGACGTCGAGAAGCCGCGGGACTTCGGCTTTCGTCGCCTCGTCGGTGGCGATGACGCAGTCGGAGAGCTGGGCCGCCTCTTTGGAAAGCCTTTTCAGCCGGCCGAGGGCCAGGGCCTTGAAACCGCGCACGTGATGTTCTTCCATTCCCTGCGGGTTCATGACCAGGGGGGCGAGAAGCGAGGAATCCCTGAGGCGCTCGCGGCCATAGCCGAGAGCGGTCAGGCCCTGGGCGTCCACGATGTCGATCTCGCCCCGCCGCACCTGTGCTGCAACTTCGCGGCCCATCAGAACGCTGAAGGTCGGATAGTTGAACGTGCGATCGAGAACGCGACCGTGAGGTCCGAGATGGAAGCGCTGGTATTTCACCGTCACCACGTGGCCCGGGAAGGCCTCCGGGTTCTTGCCGGGCCGGGTAAAGAGAGTGACGTCGACGCCCTGCGCGCGAAGGTGTTTGGCCAGCGAGTACACCGCGCGCTCCATGCCGCCCGGCGGATGGAGGGGATGGGCGCTTCGCGAAAGGAGGGCCACGCGCATCAGTTGGATCCGCGGTATAAAGCTTCGTAGCGGGGAATGAGGACTTCGGCAGAGAACGCCCGAGCGCGCTCCGCCGCCCCTTCTTTCAATCGAGAACGCAGCGACGAATCATGAACGATGCGGCCCAGCGCCTCCCCAAGCTGTTCTACGTTTCGAGCGAGCAGGCCGGAGATTTCGTTCCCGAGGAGCTCCGATGTTCCGCCGGTGTCTGCGGCCGCGATCGGAGTCCCAAGCGCCAGAGCCTCGAGGAGGACGCGCGAAAGAGGCTCCGGCCACGTCGATGGGAAAACCAGCGCTTCCGCCCTCTTCATGGCGCGCAGAACATCGTCCCGATCCGCCCAGCCGGGAGCATGAACTTCGATCGAGTGCTTCTCCGCCTGTGCCCGGATGGAGTCTTCCTCTGAGCCGCTCCCGAAAATAACCAGAGGGAGCCGCGATTTTGAGCGAACCACCGCCGGGATGAGATCTTTGGCTCCCTTGTTGGCTTCGAGCTTTCCCACGAAGAGGACAAACCGGTCGGGGAGGCGGATCGTTGGCGTTTGGGCCGCGATCTTATTCACCTCCACCGTATCCACGATGTTGGGAATGACGTGAACGGAGGGGATCTTGAGGAACCGGAGTTCTTTGGCGATCGCTTCACTGACCGCGATGATCGCACCCGCGCGGCGCAGGGCGCGTTGCTTGTGGGCGAGGTCCCATTTCATATACGGGATCGCCACCGGCGTGCTCAGCACCGGGAGCCTGCCGTCGACGCACCGCCACATGCCGGTGGTCGAACACTGAGGACAAAGCTGGCCTTGCGACATTCGGGTGGACCAGAAGCAAACCGGCCAGTGATCGCGTACGGTCGCGATGACCCGAGGTTGCGGATCGAGCGCGAGGGCCCCAAGCGCGGACAGCGAATGCTGCGCATGGATGACGGGCGCCCGGCCGGCGGTTTCGGACAGAGCCTTGCGGAAGATCTCGATCGTCCGCCCACGCCTCAAGGGCCCGGACGCACCAGCAAGGCGAATCACCGGCACGTCCCGTTCCTGGCTCGGCCCTTCGGCCGTGGTCACCACGGTAACGTCATGGCCCGCATCCTTGAGGGCCAGAGCCAAGGCGCGAGTCGACCAGCCCGCGCCGCCTGATCGCGGAGGAAAGACTTCGGTGACGAGGGAGATCTTCATGAAGGCCGAATGGCTTTGAGAATCGACTCGATTTGAGCGGCGTGTGCGTCCCATGAAAACAGCGGAGCCCGGTCTAAAGCCTTCCTCCCCATCCGGAGGCGCCGGTCACGGTCAAGGGCGAGCGAGACGATGACGCGACCGAGATCATGGGCGTCATTCTCCTTGAAGAAGACGCCTTCCTGATCCGCTCTCACGATGCTTTGCAGCGGCTTGATGTCGATGGTGATCGTGGGAACGCCGCTCGCCAGGGCTTCGAAGATCTTCAACGGCGACCAGAAAAAGCCGAGTTCCAGGGCTTTCAGGCGTGAACGGTCGTAGGGCGCCACGGAAATGTCGGCGCTTGCCGTCACTTCGGGCATCTCCTGGTAGGGGACCCGACCCAGAGAGCGTCCGCGGAAATCGGTGGCCACACCTTCGCGGTCTCCTCCCGCCAGGACGAAAATCAGATCGGCCCGATCCTTCAAAAGACGCGCGGCGGTCAGCAGCGTCTCGACGCCGTGCCACGGCCGATGCGAGCCGCTGAACAGGACCACGCACGTTTCCGCCGAGGCGCCCCAGCTTTTCCGTCGAGCCTCGCTTCGCCGCCCCGGGTGGAAGACCCCGACGTTCGCACCCCAGGTTACGGTGTGAGTTTTGGACCGCGCGAACTCGGGGACGATTTCCTTGATGGGCGAGATGAGGGCGGAGGCGGATCGAACGAGACGTTCGCGATAGCCGCGCATCGGTCGGACGATCAGCAGAGCATCGAGGATCGCCTTCCCCGATCCGGGGTGATCCACCACGGGCGAGTTCACCTCAAGCAGGCTGGGGAGAAGCGCCGCCTCGGCCG
>JANLWV010000486.1:0-5362 GCA_031364765.1 Vicinamibacteria bacterium | reverse complement strand
CAGAGGTTCGCCGCACCCACTTACGACACGGCAGAGCCCTTCTGGTACTACTTTCTTGTCTACGCGGTCGAAGGCCTGCCGTGGTCGGTGCTGGCCCTGCCCGCCATCATCTACGCGTTCCGCACCGAGACCCCCCGGATTCTCCGAATCCTTTTCCTGTGGTCGATGCTCATGCTGGTTCCCCTCTCGGTGTCGCGGGGAAAGATCGACTACTATCTCTTGCCCCTCCTTCCACCCCTCAGCATTCTGATCGGCGCCTATCTGGCCGTGGGCGGGCCGTCCTCGCGAACGCTCCGAATCCTGGCCGTCCTTGCCGCGATTCTGCTGCTCGGGGCCGCCGCCTTTCCGATGCTGCCGGCGCCTTTTGCGCCTCCCGAATCGACGGTTGTGCGCATACGAGGTTTCCTCGTTCTGGCCTCGCTCGCATGCCTCCTCACCGCGATCCGGCCCCAGGCGCGCACCATCGTGTCCGTCTGCACAGCGTCGGTTCTGGGCACCGCGATCCTTCTCTTTGGCGCCATTGTTCCGGCCTACCGAAGGGCCCAGCCGACGGACGAGTTTCTAGACCACATCGCCCGAGAACGCGTTTTTGCGCCCGATCTGCAGATTGTGGTCTGCGACGACACCCTAAGGCTGCAAAGGGACATCCTCTTCTCGCTTCGCATGCCGGTGATTGAGCATTGCGAACTCTGGGCCGTCGTTTCGTCGTCGCGGAAGTTCTTGATCATCGTCACGCCCGCCCAGGAGCGGTCCCTGCGCACCGCCGACGCGGTGAGGCATATCGCGACGCTCAAACATCTGCCCGCGGATGTGACGCGTATCGGTACGCTGCTTGAGGGCGTTCAGGTCTCGAACGTGGGTCTCCTCGCGAACTTTCAAACCACGGACCCGGTGGCGCGATGGAAACGCAACCGCGAGTTCAAACGCTGGCTCGACACTCCCGAAGGCCAGAAAGCTCAAGCAGAGCGTCTGGAGAAGGAGCGTCGAGTCGCTGAGGAGCGGCTTCGCTAACATCGCAGATGGCACCATCCGATCACCCGTGACGACCACTAGTCCGAGAGGAATTTTCATGACCCGGCGCCCCGCCTCCTTGCTCCTTGTAACGCTTCTCGCCGTTGCCCCTAAAGTTTTCTCCCAACCGCGCGCCGAGGGCGACAAAGACGTCACCATGGCCTCGCTGCAGGCCGAAGTACGGCGCCTCCAGACCCAGCAGATGCACCAGGGCCAGCAGGTCCGCAAGGACATTGACGACTGGATGTGGTTCTCGCGTCTCACCGACATCGCGAAGGTGGAGAAGGTGAGGTTCACGTCGCTGAAGCCGGCGAGGAACCCCAACCCGACCGGTCAGGGCTACGGCAACCCGCTCCTCCTGTCGGCCTACACGCTTGTGCCCCTCTCCTTGAAGGGAAACCAGAAGGCGCCACTCGTGGTGATGGTCCACGAAGGCATTCACAGCAACTTCGACACCACTCAGAATCTGCGGTCCGCGCGCGAACTGCTGGCCGAGGGTTATGTGATCGTGGCGCCGGAGTACCGGGGATCGACCGGGTATGGCGGCTTCTTCTACGACCAGATCGACTACGGCGGCGCGGAGATCGACGACACGTATGCCGCGCGCAACTGGGCGGTGGAGAGTCTGCCGGTTGATCCGCTCAAAGTCGGAATCATCGGCTGGAGCCACGGCGGCTATCACGCGCTTCTCAACATACTGCAGTGGCCGAAGGCGTATCAGGTCGCGTATGCCGGGGTGCCGGTCTCCGATCTGATCGCGCGTATGGGCTACAAGAATGATGGCTACCGCGCCATGTTCGAGGGGTTCATCGGCAAGGCGGCCGATCAGAACGTGGCGGAGTACAAGAAGCGGTCGCCCTATGCCCTCGCGTCGAAACTTGAGACCCCGCTCCTCATCCACACCACCACCAACGACGAGGATGTGAACGTGCTTGAAGTCGAGCACCTCATCGATTCGCTCAAGGCCGCGGGCAAGAAGTTCGAGTACAAGATCTACGACAACGCTCCCGGCGGTCACTACTTCAACCGGATCGACACGCCACTCGCAAAAGAATCGCGCAAGGACATCCTGGCTTTCCTCGCGAAGTATCTGAAGTAACCCGGTATGACGACTCGGCCCCCGCTGCGGTGGTTTTCGGCGTGCCTTCGAGGAGTCCTGGTCGCTACGTTTGCCGTCCTATCGTTCTGCGGTGTCGGCGCGCAACCGACCGCAGACGACGCGAAGCCCAAGGCTCATCCCAATCTGATCGTCGTTCTGCTGGACGACGCCGATGTGGAGATCACGGAATCGATGCCCCGGCTTCGCTCCCTCCTGATTGAGAAGGGAGCGCGGTTCACCTCGAACATCGCGAGCACGCCGCTGTGCGGCCCGTCTCGGGCCCTGCTGCTGGCCGGGCAGTTCGCCCACAACACCAAGGTGTTCTACAACGACGGTGCGGAGGGAGGCTACGCGCCCTGGGCAGCCTTCGGCTATGACGAGCGCAACCTCGGGCCCTGGCTCCAGGCCCAAGGGTATCGCACCGGTCTTTTTGGGAAGTACATGAACGGATTTCCGTTGGGGCGGAAGGAAACGTTTGTGCCGAAGGGCTGGAACGACTTTCGCGGCATCCTCTCCGATCGAGAGGCCCACAACATCCGCTTCACGCTCAATGAGAACGGAGTCGTGAAAGTCTACGAAGCGTCCTCGGGCGGGTATCAGACCGACCTCTTGAGCCAAAGGCTTGACGACTTTGTCCGCGCGTCCGAAAAGAACGACGACCAACCCTTCTTTGCCTTCCTCGCCCTGAGCGCTCCGCACGTTCCACCCGAACCGGCCGACCGGCATCTGGCCGCGTTCCCCGACCAGAGGGCTCCGCGGAAGCCCTCATTCGATGAGGCCGACCTGAGCGACAAGCCGAAGGCCCTTCAGGAGCAGGCTCAACCCCTCACCAAGCAGTTGGGTCGGGAGATCGACACCACGTACCGAGCGATGAGGCAGTCGCTTCTGTCCGTCGAGGATGGCCTGGAGCAGTTGTTGCGCACACTGACCGAAACGGGGGAGATCTCAAACACCTACATCTTTCTCACGTCCGACAACGGCTGGTTCCGGGGCGAGCACCGGATTCCAACCGAGAAGTACGCGCCCTACGAAGAGTCGATTCGCGTGCCCTTGATCGTGACGGGACCAGGCGTGGTTGCTGGCCGGACGCTGAATCGGGTGGTCGGCCTGGTGGATTTGGCGCCGACCCTTCTCGAACTCGCGGGCGCGCCTTTGGCCGCGATTGAGGCCGGCGATGGCCGTTCTCTCGTTCCGCTGCTCCACTCGCCCGACCCGTTGACCATCCCGTGGCGCGAGTCGATTCTCATTGAGCACTTCGGCGGCGGAGCGCCGTTCCGGGTTCGAGCGTATTCAGGGATCCGTTCGGAGACCGAGACGTACGTCGAGTACGCCTCTGGTGAGAAGGAGTACTACGACCTCCGGAAGGACCCGTACCAGATGGAAAACACCGTGGCGAGCCTTTCACCGGCAGCGCTCGTGAAACTGACCGGACGAGTGTCGGCGCTCAAGAAGTGTGCGGCCGCGGCGTGTCGAGCCGCCGAAGGGGCAGCGGGCTCGCCGAAGAAGTAAGAAAGCGGTGCACGCGCACCCACACGTACACCGGCACGGCCGCCACCGCCACCGGAACGGTCGACCCCGAGCGGAAGGCGCGGGACCACGAACCACGTGGTCATCGACTGAGACCGTGCGCGTGTGGCTGTGTGCACTCGCGTCCGTGTCCGCGAACGTGACCGTAACCGTGCCCGTTCCGGTTGCTCGTGCCCCTGCCCGTGGCCGGTGCGAGTTCGGACGCCGACACCGGTGGCTGAGCGAAGCCAAAGCCGCCTCCGTTTTGATGAGGCATCGATGGTCGTCACGGTGGCCTCGGGCGGTTATCTTGAAGAAGCCCCGGCGTGGCGCGCCTCAAGCAGGCCGGCCTTCTTCAGGTTAGTACAGGCTCAGCTGACACGGCTCGCGAAGACAAACGTGCCGCCGCTTGGCAAGAGAGTCGTGCGCTCTTCCGGCGTCAGGCCAAACTGCTCTGCAAGGGTTCGGGCGGCCACGGGCGAAGCGACCGGCCCCGGTTCGGCTGCCGCGGCCAGCTTCAGGACCGGAAGCATCAACGACTCATAGTCTGGGATCGCCACTCTACGCCTCCTCAATCATGCTCGATCGTACGCCTAACACCGCATTGAACCGCGAGTAGGCGACGAGAAGCGGCTGCTCGCCGGTTCCAATGCGTTGTTCACCGGCACGCCGATTTTGCCTCAGAGATCCTCGGGCGTGAGGCCCGTGGTTTTGGCGATCTTAGCGAGCATGCGCCCACCGATTTCGTCGCCGTCGTGAAAGGCAAAGGTGACGTTGGGCCAGCCGGGGCGGGCCAAAGTCCGATGGGAACCTGTTTGGCGCTTTACAACCCAACCGATTCGAAGCAGGGCCGCAAGCACGCGCGAGGCGCGGGAGCTTGGCCAGGTGCTCACGCAGCGTGGAAAGTGATGTCGCCGAGTTCGGGCCCGGCTTCACCATGCTCGAGCTGGTCTGCTACCACCCGGAGAGCCAGGGCCTTGACCTTGGCCTGTGCCTCCAATTGAGAGGCGCCATAGGCGAGGACCCCCGGGAGTTCTGGCACCTCGGCGATCCACCGACCATCGTCCTCTCGCTCAAACTCGACCTTGAATCTCATTGCTCCGCTCTCCGAGCCAAGTGTACCGCCGTAGGTGTGGATCTCGCACTGCCCGGTGAACACCCGAATAACTGCGAAGCCCGTGCCCGATCTCGCCATGCGCGGGCTTCGTCAGCTTCATCCGATTGTTGGGCCGCGCCCTTCAAAGGCTCACTTGCCCCGGTAGGCCGTCGCGTGCTACTGAGTGTCCACCCGAGGGCGAAAGCGCGTGACTCGTCCGGACTGATCGAAGCACCAGATGTGGGCCTCGTCTTCTTCGGTGATCTTGCGACCGGTCGCCTTGACCGTTGCCTCCAGGTCAACAAGAACGACGACCACACCCGAGCCCTCGAGAAATGCCTTGGGGACAAACTTGGTGATCTCAAGTTCGGCAAGGCTGGCGAAGAAGTCAGCGGCACCGCTGCGACCGTGACGCTTCTGTAGCCAGGGGACTTCGATCGAGCCTGCACCATACTCCCACTCAACATCCTCTGCCAGGTGGTTCAGTATGGCAGGGACATCTCCGCGACCAAAGGCCGCGTAGATCTGCTGAACCGCCGCCAAATTGCTCCTCCCGATCTCCTCTGTCTCCCACTGCCTCTCAGCGGCGATCACTCCAGACGTCGGCCCAACACTGGAATGACCTGCGAAGGCCCCAGGCCGTCTGCGTG
>JANLWV010000053.1:0-2906 GCA_031364765.1 Vicinamibacteria bacterium | reverse complement strand
CTTCGATCGCTCGGTGAAGGCCGCCGCTTCGGAAGTCGCGGCCCGCGTGCTTGAGGCGATGGACGCCGCTCGCGACAAGCCCACCTTCGTTTTCGCGACTCTTGACCTTCGCAACATTCCCGCCACTTCGCCTCCGCCGAGTGTCGAAGCGCCTCCGCTTCGAGTTCCCGCCATTGCCCTTTCCGACCGCGGCCCGCTCGACCCCGTTCGTTTTTCCGTGACCCCGCCCCCGCGCGACCCGGCCGACCGAGGGGCCCTCGCCGGGCGACGGGACGCCGCGTTCCGAGTCCTCAACCGAGAGATCGGCGCCTTGGTCAGCGGGCTTGAGAAACGCGGCCTGATGCCGAACACGGTCATCACCGTCGTCTCCACGGGCCCAGCGCCGCGGCCCGAGCGAGCCGCCTCCCAAAGAGACGATCTGCTTTTCGAGGATTGGCTGCGCGGTCTTTTTTTGATCCAGGTCCCCGGCCTCGCCCAACCTGGAGCGGGTGCGGCAACGCTCGCCCTGATGGCGGACCTGGCGCCCACCCTGGCGTCACTTGCCGGCGCGACGCTTGGGAAGACGGGGGGCGTGGACCTCAGGGCGGCGATCCTTAACCCGAAACAGCTCGTGCGCCGAACCCTCCTCTCACGCGCCGCGCGGGACGCGCCTCGCCTCGGTCGCAGCGTGCGGTCGAAGCGGCTTCGGTTCACGCAATGGCCGGACGGGAGTGAGGAACTCTTCGACGAAGACGCCGACCCGCAGGAGTGGAACAACCTCGCCAGCGCACCCGCAATGCAGGCGCAGAAGGCCGAACTCCTGAAGCGTCTCGGCCCCTTGCGCGCGCCCGCCAAGGCGACGCCCCCTCGCGCGACCTCGGAACGCCGTCCGAACGTCCTGATGATCATCGCCGACGACCTCACCGCTCAGTATCCCCGGTTGGGTGATGTGAAGACGCCCAACCTCGACCGCCTTCGCGCGCGTGGTCGCGTTTTCGAGAAGGCCTATGCGCCGGCCCCCTTCTGTACTCCATCCCGCGCCGCCTTTCTCTCCGGTCTTTCCCCCGCTCGCCTCGAAATACACCGCGAGAATGCCTTCGTGGACATCTTCACCTCCGCGGTCCCGCTCATCCAGGAGCAGTTTCGGGCAGGCGGCTACTTCACGGCTTCGGTCGGGAAGGTGTGGGACAGCCAGCCCGGCGAAAAGCGCGGTTGGGATGTGAACGAATGGTTGCCGCCATTGCCTGAAGGGGCGGTCGAGGCTCCGGCTCGCTTGATGCCGAATACGCCCGTGGAAGCCGGGCCCACCACCAACGCCGACGAGGTTGAGGGCGATGGCCGGCGGGCGCGTTTCGCGGTCAAGGTGCTGGAGGAGAAGCGCGACAAACCCCTCTTCCTCGCCCTGGGTCTCGTCCGACCGCACGTGGCGTGGGTGGCGCCACAGAAATACTTCGACATGTACCCGGTCGCTCAGATCAAGTTCGCTCCGGCGCCCGCGAACGACACCATAGACATCCCCGCCATCGCGATCAGGAATCGTCCCCAGGCGTTGCCAGGACTCATGCTGGCCGGGCAGGAACCGGCTGGCCTCTGGAGTGAACCCGAAGGAGCCGTACGAGGGATTGCCGCGTACCTCGCCTGCGTGAGCTTCATGGACGCCCAGCTCGGGGTTGTCCTTGACGCGCTCGACCGCGAGGATCTGTGGAAGGACACAATCGTCGTCTTCTTCGGCGACAACGGCCACCACCTGGGTGACCATGGCGGGCTTTGGAGGAAGAACACGCTTTTTGAGGAATCGCTGCGAGTGCCGATGATCATCGCAACCCCCGGCCTGCCCCAGCCCGGCGTTTCGACCTCGTCGCTCGCCGACCTCATTGATATTTATCCGACGCTCGTGGATCTCACCGGAATCGCGCGACCCGGCACCCTCGACGGCGTCTCCCTGATACCGACGCTCCAGGATCCTAAGGCCTCGGTACAGGACGCCTTGATCCAGTACCGACCTGTCGAACCACCCCGCATGGGCTATTCGATTCGCACAACAGGGTATCGCTACACGCTCTGGCCCGACGGTTCGGAGGAGCTGTACGACCTGAGCGTGGATCCGGCAGGCCGGAAGGATGTGTCCCACCGGCCCGCGCAGGCCGCGACCGTGGCCTCTCTGCGGAGAAGGATCGAGGCTCTGGTCAAATAGGGCGATCCTGGCGGCCGTCCGCGCTTCCCCTCTACCGAATCTCGAAGCCCTGAAACCCGCGCGCTTTGCCGGACGTCACCAGCGCTTCATCGACCCTTCCAAACGACGGACCACGACGCACGTCGGCTTCGAAGGCGCTCAGGGCGTCGGACGTGCCCTCGGCATGCAGCTCTACGGAGCCGTCGGGCAGGTTGCGAACGAAACCAGACACGCCGTGCGCCTCGGCCCGCTGGCGCGCGAAGTATCGAAAGCCGACGCCCTGGACGCGGCCGCGCACGACGGCGTGAAGCGAAACAATCTCAGCCATGATGTAAGCTCCGCATCCGTTTTGAGGATCTATCGGGGCGTGGCTCAGCCTGGCTAGAGCGCCTGGTTCGGGACCAGGAGGTCGGAGGTTCGAATCCTCGGGCCCCGACCACCTTTAGTTGGGGGGCGCTGAACGGCCCCGCCCCCCAAACCCCCGTTCGCTCCGGCGGGAGTGAATCCCGCCTGCGCTTGGTTCTCGTAAGGCCGCAAACGCAGCACGGACATCCTGCTTAGCCCCCAAACCCCCGTCGCTTCGGCCCACGTGACAAACGAGCGACAGCGACTTTGCGGTGAAGGGCTCGCGCAGCGAGGCATTCACAAATTGGGCCTGCGCTTGGTTCTTCGTGAGGCCGCAAACGCAGGACGCACCGCCTACTTCGTCGCCAGGAGCCGGGCGATCGGGTCCAGATCCGTTTGCGACGTGGTG
>JANLWV010000424.1:0-11691 GCA_031364765.1 Vicinamibacteria bacterium | reverse complement strand
CTCGGTCACCCCATTCCCGAACCATTGGTGCGCCATCTCGTGGATGATGACGTTGCGCCAGCGTTTGCTAAGCGGATCGTTCACCGAGTCGTCACCGTAGAAAATCGACGTTGCCGATTCCATGCCGCCCCGCACGCCGTTGGCTTGAACATGCCCAAGCCGCTCGTAGGGATAGGGACCCACGCGGTCTCCAAAGAAGTCGAGCACCGGAACGGTAGGATCGGCAAACACCGCGAAGCCCTGGCCGCGATCCTGCGGATAAACCCAGGTCTCGATGGGAAGCCCGCGCCACGGGGGGCGATGGTCGACCGCGAACCGCGCCACGCCGAGCACGTTGAGCCACGTCGCGATAGGAGCTTTGTTCCGCCAGTGAGACAGGCGGCGGCCGCCGCCCAGATCCGTCTCCTCAATGAGCCGGCCATTCGAGACCACCTGATAGTGGGCCGGGGCGTTCACCCGCATCTGTGTGGTGGCCTTGTCGGAGGGATGGTCGAGGGTGGGCAGCCAGTGCCGCGCCTTGATCGGCCAGTTGTCGCTGAAGAATGTCCGCTCGCCATGTTTGTTTGGCGCGATCAGCAGGCCGGTTATCGGGATGCCGCGGTAATTCACGACGAACGTGCGCTTCTCGCCCGCTCGGCCCGCGGGATCGAGACGGATGGAGAGGCGGTCGCCCGTGTGCTCGAACTTCGCAGGCTTTGAGGCCCCTCTCACCGCACTCACCGTCATGCCACGATCAGGCGCCCCGGGCTTCGGCTGCACCAGGTCCAGGGTCAGGGTGGAGACACCGTCGTGCACCACGAGGAACTCGACCGTGGTCTCGCCCTCAATGGCATCGGTGTCGTCGCTGAGGGTCAGGTGAAACGCATAGCTGACGATGTCGACTCCAGGCTGACGCGGGTAGGTGTCCGCAGGTGAAGGAGCGACGTCGGCCAGCCCGATTCCCAGAGCCGCGAGAAGGCCAACACGTCTTTTGGTCTGCATGGGCGGTAGCGTACACGCCCGCCGCACGCCCCATCGAACCCTCGCCACCGCTCTATGATGTGCCGAAGTGGACTTCACTCCTTCGGCTCGCGCGCAGGACTATCTTGCGCGCATTCGCAGGTTCATGCAGGAGCATGTGTTGCCGGTCGAGGAGTCGTACTTCCGCGACCTGCTGGCCAGGAACCACGGCGGGGACTGGACGTTGTGGCGGACTTCTCCTCTGGTCGAGGAACTGAAGGCGAAGGCCCGCGATGCCGGGCTCTGGAACCTGTTCCTCCCTGACCCTGAACTCGGCGCCGGACTCACGACACTCGAGTACGCGCCTCTGGCCGAGGCGACGGGCCACAGCCTGTTAGCACCCGAGGTCTTCAACTGCAACGCGCCCGACACCGGCAACATGGAGGTGTTGTGGCACTGCGGCACGCCGAAGCAGAAGGAAGCGTGGCTGAAGCCGTTGCTCGCGGGCGAGATCCGCTCGGCGTTCTGTATGACCGAGCCCGGCGTGGCATCGAGCGACGCCACCAACATAGCCGCCACCATCGCCGAAGACGGCGACGATCTGCTGTTGAACGGAAGGAAGTGGTGGGCCACCGGCATCGGCCATCCGAGCTGTCGGCTCGCGATCTTCATGGGCGTTTCGAACCAGGAAGCCGATCGCCACCACCGGCACAGCATGGTGCTTTTGCCGCTGCCTTGGCCCGGCGCCACCATCAAGCGAATGCTCACCGCGTTCGGTGAGTACGACGAGCCCTACGGCCACGGCGAGGTCTGGTTCGAGAACGTGCGTGTGCCGAAAGCGAACCTCCTCTTGGGCTTTGGGCGGGGCTTCGAGATCGCGCAGATGCGGCTGGGCCCCGGCCGCATTCACCACTGCATGCGCGCGATCGGGGCCGCGGAGCGGGCCCTCGCATTGATGATCACCCGCGGTATCACGCGCACCGCCTTCGGCAAACCACTCATGAGCCTCGGCGGCAACCGCGAACTGATCGCCGACCTGCGGATCGCCATCGATCAGGCGCGATTGCTCACGCTGTACGCAGCGTGGAGGATCGACCAGGCGGGAGCGCTCGGAGCCCTTACCGAGATCTCGGCCATCAAAATCGTAGCGCCGAACGTCCTGCAGCGCGTGGTGGACGAGGCGATCCAGATGCACGGCGGCGCCGGCGTCTCGCGCGACTTCCCCCTGACGGCGCTCTTCTCCATGGCCCGGGCGCTGCGCATCGCGGATGGACCGGACGCCGTCCACCGCGGCGTGATCGCGCGTCTGGAACTCGGCAAGTACCGAAGCCTGATCGACGCGCAGTCGCGCAAGGCCTGACTTGCCTGAGGCGAAAAGTCGCGGAAGCGGTCGCTCTCGTATCTCGCGGTCGGCGTCACCACCGATTGGTTCTTCGCTATGCTCAAGGCTTCGCGAAAGGAGCGGTCATGCCCTCGAAGAGCTACGCCCTGGAACGGGGCGGCCCGGACCGTGTCGGTGTTTCGTGGGACGGCGCCTTCAAGAACGTGGCCCTCGCCTTCGACGCGGCGCCTCTCGGTTCATTCGCCACGGCCAAGGAACTGGAGACACTGCAGTCCCTTCCGCTTCCCGACGGCAGTCGACTCGAGGTAGCGATCGCGAAGTTCGGACCGTTCCCAGAACTCCGGATCGCGCGCGACGGCGAGGCCCTTCCGGGCACCTCGGGTGATCCCCAGACCCGGCTGGAGGGCGCCGCGAATATGCTCTTCGCCGTGGCGGCGCTCAATGTCGCCGTCGGTCTGATCGCCGCGATAGGGAACATCGGTTTCCTTCAATCCATTGGCATTGGATGGGGGTCGGTCGCTGCGGGCGCCCTCTACGCCGGACTCGCGGCTTTGGTGAAACGACGATCCACCGCGGCCCTCGCGGTCGCCGTCACGCTGTTTGTGCTCGACGGCGTGTTCACGTTCGTGGTCGCAGCCGAGGCGAAGGTTTCGCCGCCCATCGGCGGATTGGTGGCGCGCCTCTTTTTTCTGATGCCGATGGTGCGCGGCTTCTCGGCGATTCGCGAGCTTCAAAAGCCGCCAAGGCGGCGCGTAGCGCGACCGGCGCGGCCGCGGCAGGCTGCGGCAAGGCCTGCGGCTTCGCCCTCGCCCGCGGCCGTGCCCGCCGCCACCCCGGCCCAGCCCCCGCCGCCTTCTGCGGTACGGACGTTCACCGGAGAAGCCGAGAAACGACGCCTCGCGATGTCGGAGCGAATGTCGGCGCCCGCGCCCACGGTGGCGGGAAGGAGAATCGAAACAAAAGGGACAGCAGTGAGTGTCGACACGGCGCGGAAGGCCTTGCGCTTCATCGCTCACAAGATCGAGATCGCCGAGACCGGACTTAAGGTCACGCTGCCGAACGGAGAAGTACGAGAGGTGCCCTTCGCGGCGGTGGCGCGGATCGTCGCACGTCAGTTGCCGCCCGACCCCCCGTGGGAGGGCGCATTCCTTATCGACGCGGCGCCATCATCCGGATCCGCGAGCGGCCCTGATCCCGTCCGCATCTTCGCCACCACCTCGGTCAACTATGCGGCGATTCCGGGCGGCGGTTCAACCTCGCGGCTCGAGAACACACGCAAGCTGGCCGCCTTTCTGCGAGATCGCTGCCCGGCCGCCGTGGTGGACGAAGCAACCGCGGAGTTCATCCGCGGACCGAAGGTCCCCCGGCGATTCGCGAACATGGCGCAGTTCATCGAGTACGATGCCACGTACGGTTGATCCCTCAACGCGGCCGACGTTCAGTTCCTGAGGAAAGGCGGGGCTCGATGCACTGGCGATTTGTTTTGGCTGCGGCGCTCGCGATATCGGCGACTCCCTCGGACCTACGGGCCGAGAACTGGCCGCAGTGGAGAGGACCGTTTGCCAACGGGATCAGCTCGGAGACGAACCTGCCCGTGCGCTGGTCCGCGACCGAGAACATCACCTGGAAGCTGCCGCTCCCGGCTTGGTCGGGCTCGACGCCCATTGTTTGGGGCGATCGCATCTTCTTGAACGTGGCTGAGAAGGGCAGCCTGTTTCTGTGGGCCGTCGATCGCAACAAGGGCGTGCCCCTGTGGAAGCAGCACCTCGGCGACGGCGACCATAAACAGCGCAAGCAGAACATGTCCACGCCGTCGCCCGTGACCGACGGCAAAAACGTGTGGGTCATGACGGGCACGGGCATCCTGAAAGCCTTCGACCTCTCCGGCAAAGAGCTCTGGATGCGCGACATCCAGAAGGACTACGGAGCCTTCGGCCTCAACTGGGGCTACGGCTCGTCCCCGATGCTGCATGAGGATTCGCTCTTCGTGCAGGTCATACACGGCATGAAGACGGATGAGGCGTCCTACCTTCTTCGGATCAACAAGGCGAATGGCAAGACTATCTGGCGCGTCGAGCGTCCGACCAACGCACGGCGTGAGTCGCCCGACGCGTACACCACCCCCGCTCTGCTCCGGTATGGCAAGAATGTCGAGGTCGTCATCACCGGCGGCGATGTGGTGACCGGGCACGATGTGGACACGGGCAGGGAGCTGTGGCGCGCCGATGGCTTGAACCCCACAAACGATGCGTCCTACCGCATTGTGGCGTCACCGGTCGTCCACGGCGACATCATCATCGCGCCCACCAGGGAACGGCCGATGCTGGTGCTGAAGCCCGGCGGCCGCGGAGACGTCACGTCGACCCATGTGATGTGGTCGTTCAACAACGGCCCGGACGTGCCGACGCCGGTGACCGACGGGACCTACCTGTACGTGGTCAATGATCGCGGGATCATGTGGTGCCTCGACGCCAGGACCGGCAAGGAGATCTACGGGCAGCAGCGGCTGCGTCCGGGCGCCTACAGCGGATCGTTCGTCCTCGCGGACGGGAAGCTCTACGTCACCAACGAAGACGGGCTCACCAGCGTGGTCCGGGCGGGTCCGAAGTTTGAAGTACTTGCCGAGAATGCCTTCGACGACTACACCCTCAGCTCGCCGGCGGTGTCGGACGGGCAGATCTTCATTCGTACCACGGGAGCGCTGTGGGCGGTCGGCAAGCGCACCGCCCGGCCCTGAGACGCCCTCTCGTACGCGGCTCACTTCGCCGCGATCGCGAAGAGTTGACTCTGGGTATTCAGAAAAATCGCGCCGTGCGCGGGCGTGATGGTCCCATAGAGCGCGCCCCCCATGTTCGTCTCCGCCAGGACCTTCTTCTCCCGGCCGTGGACCAGCACCGTCACGTCGCCATCTTCGTCGGTGATGTACACGTTGCCGTCCACCACAAAGGGCGATCCCCACACCGCCGCGAACATGTCGTGTGTCCAGATTTCCTTGCCGGTGCTCGCATCGAGGCAGTGGAGAAAACCGCTGAAGTCGGCGATGTAGACGAGGCCGTCCGCAACCGCCGCAGTAGAGATGGTGCGGCGAATGCCGGCGAAGCGCCAGAGCCTTCCGCTCTGCGTGATGTCGCCGCGCCTGGTCCCGTCGATCGCGTAGAAGTTACCGACGCCTTCGCCGTGCTCCGGGTCCTGGCCGTTCCCGATGTACACCCGATCTCCGACGATCACGGGTGTCGCAATCAGTTCGTTGCGGGTTTTCGGCCAGACCGCGTCCTTCGGGTTCGTATCGAACTCCCAGAGTTTCTTGCCGGTTTGCGCTTCGTATCCACGCACCCACCCGTCTCCTTGCGCGGAGACAAGCTGCACGACACCGCCGATGGTTGCCACCGACGGCGACGACCACTGGCCGTGCAGAATCCGGTCGCCGACCGAGTTGTCCCCCCACACGAGCTTGCCCGTCGTCTTGTTCACCGCGATGACCGATGGCGCTTTCGGCTGGGGGACTCTGACGTGGCTTTCATCGTGCCCGTTCGAGGTGCTGACGAACACGAGGTCTCCCGAGATCGTGGGTGAGGAATTGGCGAGGTTGTGCGGGAAGGCGCCTGTCTCCTTGATCATGTCGAACGCCCAGACAACGTCGGCGTCGTTCATGCCCACAAGCCTCTCGTCGGTGGTTGGACCGTCGTTCTCCTTGTCGCGAAAGCCTTCGATGTCGACGCAGAACAGCACGCCGCGGTTGCTGACGTAGTAGAGCCGGTTGCCCAGGACCAGCGGAGAAGAGGCGACGCCCTGGTAAGGCCAGTCGTTCGCCGGGCCGGACTCGAGCTTCATGTGGGTGTGCTGCCACCAGAACTCCCCCGTCTCCTCACGAAACGCCATCACCACGCCGCGGTCGCCGGGCTGTTTCGGATCGCGCAGGCCTTCGTTGTTGGTGCCGACGAACACCAAACCCGACGCGACCACGGGGTTGCCATAACTCTGCGAGCCCAGGTCAGCGACCCACTTGATGTTCTCCTTCGTCTTCACGTCCCACTCGAGAGCCAGCCCCTTCATGCTCGACACCATGTTGCGATTGGGCGTGCCGCCCCACATGGGCCAGTCGCCCGCAGGGGGTTCCGACGCCCTGACGCTGCGGCCTCCCGTCGACGAGAGCACGAGAAGTGTCGAAAGAATCAGCGCGCGTGTCTTGGACATGTCGGCGGCCACAATCTTTCTACGACCTGAAGGGGTTCACCACGCGAACCGAGCCATAGACCCGACCGTGTTGAAAGTCCTCGGAATAGAGAACCTGACAGCCGTGGTGTTCGGCATACGCCCACAGGTGAGCGTCGAACCAGGAAAGTCCGTAGGCGGCGGCGCCCCGAAGCGCCGTGCGCACGAGCGCGCCGTCCGGATAGAGAACGTCGAAGGTCAGGAGCATGGACTCGACCTCTTCCCGGGCCTCGTCCTTCGAGAGAAGCGGGCCGAACCTCGGCAGCGGACGCGTGGTCGCGGCTACAAATTCGATCAGCGCCTGGTGAGGCAAGCTCAGAACGCCGGGGCGCGACGCCATCTCCAGAAGGAGCCTTGCCTGTTCCTGCTTCTCTTTAAACCTCGGGTCGAATCGATAGACGAGGACGTTGGTATCAACGAGCGCGGTCACGGTCGTAGAGCTCCTCGCGCGACCATCCACGGTCGCCGGTCTTGGTCACGTTCTTGACTCTCCGAGCGCCTGCCTTGAGCCGATGCCGCCGGTTGCGGACCGCCTGTCTGAGGGTCGCTGCCTCAAAGAGCGCTTGCTTGTCTTCCATCGACAAGCCCCGAGCGAGCCTTGGTTCGCGAGCCACGAGGACTCGAATCGAGTCACCCGCAGGCTCGAACACCAGGTCGGCGCCCGGAGCCACACCGTAGCGATCGGCGATCGCCTTGGGAAGCGTCACCTGAAGCTTGCTGGTTACTTTCGACATGATCCTTACTCTAGCAAGGATTCGTCCTTGCTTGATGTCTCCCGCCCAGGCGGCAGGCAGGGCTTAAGCCCGGAAGGCCCGGCGGAGGCTGACAAGTGAGAGTCAAACGGTTCGAGACGAAGGTATGATTCCCAGGGCTGCGAGCGGTGCTCGCGCCACCACGGTTCACCCGTAAACCCCCCACAGCGGAGGCGACCTATGCTCGGACTGCTGCGTCCGGCCCCTTTTGTGGCGCCCCTTCCGAAAGGCCAGGTCGACCCGACCTACCGGCGGCTGCGGCGCGAGGTCTTCCTGGGCATCTTCGTCGGGTACGCCGGCTACTACCTCGTCCGCAACAACATCGCCCTGGCCATCCCCGACATCCTGAGGGAACACCCCGAGTACTCCAAGGCGGCCATCGGCACGGCTCTCACGGGTCTGTCGATCGCGTACGGTGTCTCGAAGTTCCTCATGGGCTCCGTCTCGGACAAGAGCAACCCGAAGTACTTCCTCCCGCTCGGGCTTCTGCTCTCGAGCGCGATCCTCGCCATCTGCGGCCTGGTGAAGGCCGTCTATGCCTCGCTCTTCGTTCTCGTGATGCTCCAGACGCTGAACGGCTGGGTGCAGGGAATGGGCTGGCCCCCGTGCGGCAAGACGATGGTTCACTGGTTCAGCACCAAAGAACGCGGGCTCACGGTTTCGGTCTGGAACACGTCGCACAATCTGGGCGGAGCGCTGGTCGCGAACCTGGCGCTTCTGGGGGTCACGCTGTTCAACGACTGGGGCGCCAAGTTCTACTTTAACGCGCTGGTGGCGGCCGTGATCGCCGTCGTCGTCTTGCTGCTGATGCAGGACACGCCGCAGTCGCGGGGCTTGCCGGCAATCGAGGAGTACAAGAACGACTACCCGCCGGGCTATTCGGAAGCGCACGAGCGGACCTTCACTTTCAAGGAGATCTTCTTCGAGCACGTCCTCAAGAACCGCTACTTGTGGGCCATCGCCTTCGCCAACGCGTTCATTTACTTCGTGCGCTACGGCGTCGTGAACTGGATCCCGACCTACCTCGAGACCGCCAAGGGATTCTCGTTCAAGCAATCGAGTATCGGCTGGTCGCTCTACGAGTACGCTGCGATCCCCGGCACCATCGCCTGTGGATGGATCTCGGACCGATGGTTCAAGGCGCGCCGGGCGCCCGCGACCATCCTCTTTATGGGGCTCACGCTCGTTGCGGTGGTCGTCTACTGGCTCAACCTCAATGGACCTCTGTGGATCGACTATGCGGCGCTCATCGCGATCGGTTTTCTGATCTACGGCCCGATCATGATGATCGGCCTGCACGCGCTCGACCTGGTGCCCAAGAAGGCGGCGGGCACGGCGGCCGGTTTCACCGGCTTCTTCGGCTACGTCTTCGGCTCGGCGATCGCAGGCACGGGCGTGGGCTGGATCGCGGACCATTGGGGCTGGGACGGGGTATTCAAGACCATGGTGGCCTGCTGCCTCCTCGCCATGGGCTTCAGCGCCATGACCCTCGGCCACCGAGTAGAGAGCGAAGAGCGGACGCCGCCCGCCTGACCGCGCGGTCCACCACGGATTGTCACCCGGGCTGCGCGATGGCGGCGATATCATCGCTACGTGCCGCCACCGCGAAAGAAAGCTGTCCGTCGTAAGAAGGTCGCCGCCGGAACCGTCGGCCTGACCCCGGCGGAAACCAGCACGGCCAAAGGCGCCGACCTCGACCGCCTGGCGGAGCAGGTGGAAAAAGACGGCGGCGCCGTGCTCGCACGCTACCGTGACCCGTTCGGCGGAACGCCGCTGCTCCTGGTCGCCTTGCCGACGGATCGCGTCGAGCCCACGCCGTACCAGCGCGATCCGTCGGAGCCGCACATGAAACGCCTGATGGGTGTCATCGAGACGATCGGCCGCTTCCTCGATCCGATCATTACGGTGTGCGAGGACGGCCAGTACGTGACTCCCAACGGCAATCACCGTCTGCAGGCGCTGAAGAAGCTCGGCGTGAAGACGGTCATAGCCCTCCTCGTTCCGGACGCGACGGTGGCCTTCAAAATCCTCGCCCTCAACACGGAGAAGGCGCACAACCTGCGCGAGAAGTCTCTCGAGACCATCCGCATGGCGCGTGCCCTCGCGAAGATGGAAGGCGGCGACCAGAAGGAGACGGCCTTCGCCTTCGAGTTCGAGCGACCGGCGTTCCTGACCCTCGGCCGGTGCTATGAAGAGCGCCCGCGCCTCTCCGGCGGCGCCTATCAGTCGATCCTGCGGCGCGTGGACACGTTCCTCGACGAGCCGATGTCGCAGGCGATCAAAGAGCGCGAGCGGCGCGGGAAGAAGATCCTGAAGCTGGACGATGCGGTGAGCGCCGCAGTCGAGAAACTGAAGGCGAAGGGGCTGACGAGCCCGTATCTAAAGCCCTTCGTCGTGTCGCGCATCAACTACACGCGGTTCTCGAAGGCAACGTCGTTCGACTTCGACGAGACGCTCGACAAAATCATCGCGAGTGCTGCGAAGTTCAACGTCGATCGCGTGAAGCATGAAGACGTCGCGAAGTCGAGCGGCGGGCCCGCGGAAGAGGAGTGAGGCCCTGCCGTACATCGAGGCTCCACCGCTTTACCAAGACGTGTTTTACATGGTCGCGGGTAGTCGTGCTTAGAACTTGAACTCGATGGTCCCGGTCAACGTGCGCGGATTACCCTGCGACCCCTGCAGAATGCCGAGGGACGGAACGTTGTAGCCGTTCGTCAGGTACGCCTTGTCGGCCAGGTTCTTGCCGTTTACGGCGACGCGCCAGTGGCCGCCGGGGGCGAGCCAGCTGAGGTAGGCATCCCACAGGCCATAGGCCTTTTGCGTGATGGGGAGAAGAGGCGTGCCCGGCCGCCCCGGATACTGGCCGCCTTCGTTAGTCAGCGTCGAGTGGTCGCGATGAGCGAACCCGACGCTGCCGACGAGCACTCCACGCCGCACCACGCCGCGGCCGGTCGCCCGCAGGGCGCCGGTGAACTTCGGCGCGTTGGTGATCACCTGGGTGTCGACGAAGCCGTCGCGGTTGTTGTCCAGGGGGTCAGGGTCAACACCCAGGTAGCTGCCCTGGCCCGAGAGGCTGAGCCAGTTGAAGCCGACCGAGGAGGCGTCGAACTCCACCTCGAGCCCCTTCATCGTGGCGTTGCCGGCGTTGAGGAACTGACCGAAGAACGCGCCGTTGACGGTGGTGAAGGTGCTGACCTGGACGTCCTTGTACTTGCCGTAGAAAGCCGCGGAATTGAGCACCAGCCTGCGGTCGAGCAGCACCGACTTGATGCCGACCTCGACGACGTCTAGCACTTCGTCCTTGAACGGCAGGTCCGAGCCAGGAGCGGCGATCGTGTTGGCGCGGACGTTGAAGCCGCCGCTCTTGAAGCCACGGGACCCCGACACATAGCCCATCACGTTCTCCGAGAACCCGTAGTCGAGGCCAACCCGGGGCGCCAGCGACGAGAACTTCTTGCTCTTGTCAAAGGAGGCGGCCACCGCGAGCACCCGAGTGAAGGTGCCGTCGTAGGCGGCGTTGAAGACGTGCGCCTTCTTCTCCTCTGAAGTGAGCCGCGCGCCGGCATTGAGCGTCAGCTTGGGGGTGAGCTTGTAGCTGCCATCCACGAAGCCGGCAATCGATTCGGTCTTGACGGTGCCATCGGTCGTCCCGAAGCTTGAATTGACGAAGATGTTCTTCACGACACCACCCGCTTCGCCGTCCAGGTAGTAGACGCCGAAGATGCCGCTCAACTTCTTGCCGCTGTCGTGGAGGAGCTGAAATTCCTGGCTCGTCTGGTTGTCGGAGTAGGTCGCGGTGACGTCGGCGATGCGGCCGGGGGTCGTGTCGAAATCGATGCTGTTCACAGAGTCGGTCTCGCGGTAGCCGGTGATGGACCGGAACCGCCACTGCGGGTTGATGGTCCAGTGCAGGTTGAGAGCGGACCCCTTGCCGTCCGTGCTGTTGAGTGGGGCGAGGCCGCTGCGCGTGTCGAAGATATGCGCTTCGGGAGGACAGGCCCCTCCGGAGAACGCGGGACACAGGGCATTCGCGGCCAGACGGGTCAGTCCTTTGGGCTGGGCGTCATCCTTCATCTGGTCATAGCTGAGTTGCACTTTCACGCTCTTCGAAGGCAACCAGTCGAGGCCGGCGCGGAAGGCCAGAGTGTCCTTGTCCGAGACGTCCTTGCCGGTGAAGAGGTTGGTGCCGTAACCGGAGTGGCGGAAGGAGCCGCCGGCCACGCGCGCGCGCAGCTTGCCCTCGACCAGCGCCCCGCTGACACTCCCCCGGAAATCGTGGGTGCTGTAGTTGCCCCCGGTGTA
This sequence comes from Vicinamibacteria bacterium, assembly GCA_031364765.1. Classification (GTDB taxonomy): domain Bacteria; phylum Acidobacteriota; class Vicinamibacteria; order Fen-336; family JAGNNV01; genus JAGNNV01. Next base: position 144 of record JANLWV010000424.1, on the reverse strand, counting down.
CGACGCGCCGCCTTTCCACTTATCAACGAGATCCCGGCTGACATATTTGATCGCGCCGCCTATGGTGTTCTTGCCGTACAGGGTGCCCTGGGGACCGCGCAGCACCTCGATCCGCTGCACGTCGTAGACATCGAGCAGCGCGCC
>JANLWV010000377.1:0-4711 GCA_031364765.1 Vicinamibacteria bacterium | reverse complement strand
CTCCGTCCCCGCTCTCGATCCTTCCACCCTCACTTTTGAGATCAAACGCGGTTCCGTTCTTCGCGACGAGGCCGCGGTAAGAGACGAGCTGCAGAAGGGCCTTCCCGTTCTCCTGAACGAGCGAGCCCGGCAGCATCTGCCTCTGGTGAGAGAAACCGGGAGAAAGGCCACCGAGGAGTTCGTCCGGAACTTTCTGCTTTCCAACTACGACGACGCGGCGGGAATGGCCGTGCGCGTTCGGTTCGCGGACGAAGTGGCAGTGGCGCCGGCCTTGAGTCCGATTTCGGTCGAAGGCCTTCCGAAGAAATAAACCGGCTAGTGAATGTGTTCTGACCGGCCAAACGCGGTGGCCGCGCCCAGGCCCAGACGTTCCATCGAGGCATCCCACAGGTCGCCTGCGGCATGAGTGAAGGCCAGCTTTGGGTCGTAGCCCAGGACGAACCACCAGCCGTCGGTGATCTCGCGATCAAGCTGCTTGGCTCCCCAGCCGGCATAGCCAATGACAAGGATGGCTTCCGCGACTTCGCCGTCGGGCGGCTCGGAAAACGCGAGAGGAAGGATGTTCGCGTTCCCGCAGGCGAAGAGTCCCGGGGCCACTTCGGTCGCGTCCTCGCTCAGAGGATCGCGAAGGAGAACGGTGAGACCGGTGGCGCCCACCGGGCCGCCAAGCCTCAGGGGCGTGTCGGGATGAAGTCCTGAAGAAAGACGATCAGGGAGAACATCCTGAACGCTTACATCCAGAACGCGGTTCACGACCCAACCGAGTGCGCCGGTCTTGTCGTGATGGCCAATGACCATGACGGTCCGTGCGAACTTCGGATCATTCATGAGGGGCGAAGCTACGAGCATGTAGGGTGCTGCGAGATCGGAACTCTTCATAGCGTGGATGAGCGTACACCGTCCCGGCCAGGAATCAAGGTCAATTTCGAATGTATGGAGCTTCCAAAGACAGAAATCGAGGCTTAAGGTGCGGCCTTCGCCTTAAGATCGTGCGGCTATGAAAAAGATCTTCAGCTCCGCTCAAGACGCGGTCAAAGACATTCCCGACGGCGCCACCATCTTCCTCTCCGGTTTCGGCCTGTGCGGCCTCCCGGAGAACCTCATTCAGGCCCTCAAGCAAAAAGGGCCGAAGGGCCTCACGCTGGGAAGCAACAATGCGGGCACGTCCGACTTCGGCATCACGTTCCTGCTGGAAGCGGGCCTCGTGAAGAAGATGATCTCGACCTACGTCGGCGAGAACAAGGTGTTCGAGCGCATGGCCCTCGACGGCACGATCGAAGTGGAACTGGTGCCGCAGGGCACATTCTCGGAACGCATGCGCGCGGGTGGTGCTGGGATTCCCGCGTTCTTCACGCCGACGGGCTACGGCACGCTGATCGCCGAAGGGAAGGAGGTCCGCTGGTTCAACGGACGGCCCCACATTCTGGAGCACGCCCTGCGCGCGGACTTCGCCCTCATTAAGGCGTGGAAAGCGGACACCGAGGGGAATCTCATCTATCGAAAGACGGCGCGCAACTTCGCGCCGATGATGGCCATGGCGGCGAAGGTCACCATCGCCGAGGTCGAAGAGATCGTGCCCGCGGGCGCGCTCGAACCGGACGCCATCATGACGCCGGGGATCTTTGTCCAGCGCGTGGTGAAGGGCGCCCGGTATGAGAAGAGAATCGAGAAGCGCACCGTCCTCGGGCAGGGTGCGATGGAGATCGACGCCATCCGCGAACGAATCGCGCGCCGCGCCGCTCTCGAAATGTTGGATGGCTTCTACGTCAACCTCGGCATCGGCATGCCCACCCTCGCCTCCAACCACGTGCCCAAGGGCGTGAGCGTCGTCCTGCATTCCGAGAACGGCATGCTCGGCGTGGGGCCGTATCCCGAAGCAGGCTCGGAGGACGCCGACCTCATCAACGCCAGCAAGGAAACCGTGACTGAACTCCCCGGCACGTCGTATTTCTCGAGCGCCGATTCGTTCGCGATGGTGCGCGGCGGTCACGTCGACCTCACCATCCTCGGGGCCCTTCAGGTGGACCGTGAAGGCAACCTCGCGAACTGGATGATCCCCGGCAAAATGATGAAGGGCATGGGCGGAGCCATGGACCTCGTGGCCGGCGCGAAGCGCGTGGTCATCACCATGGAGCACACCGCGAAAGGCGCGCCCAAGATCGTCGAGCAATGCACTCTCCCCCTCACGGGTCGACGGTGCGTGAATGTCATCATCACCGAGCTCGGGGTGATGGAGGTTGAGAAGGACGGCCTGCGTCTGGTTGAGATCGCGGAAGGCGTGTCTCTGGATGAAGTGAAGAAGGCCACGGGAACGAGGCTGATCGTCGACGAGACGACGTTGAAGCCGATGCGGCAGTAGGGCAAATCACCAGGGAATGCCTCGCTTCGCGAGCCCTTCACCGCAAAGTCGCCTGGCGCTCGTTTGTCATGATGGAGACCTTTCTGAGGACTCAAAGCGTGGCCCTCACTGAGCAGGGCCACGCTTCTGAAAGCACGCTCCTCCCTGACCCCGCCGACGGTTCCGCTGCATCACTCGTGACAGGCGCGTGACGATCCACGGACGACGCTTCGGTGGGAACGCGAACGTGAACCTGAACGAACCACCGGTTCGGCGTCCAACGGGGACGTGAACCCGAACGGATCGAGCCCTTGGCCCCTTGGCCCTACCCCAATGCGGCGAGGTTCGGGAACATCCTCGTGAACCACTGGGCGATGACACTCAGACGATCCGTGACCAGCAACAGGCCGACGCTGATGAGCAAGGCGCCGGAGAACATCTCGACCCTGTGCATATGGGTCTTGATGCGCGCCGAGGCAGCGAAGAACCAGTTCACGGCCAGGCCCGCGGCGATGAAGGGAATTCCGAGGCCCGCTGAATAGGCCGAGAGCAGGACCACGCCCTGGGTCACCGTTTCCTGTTGGGACGCGTAGAGCAGTATCCCGGCGAGGATCGGGCCGATGCAGGGCGTCCACCCGAATGCGAAGGCGATTCCGACGACGTAGGCGCCGATGAGTCCAAGCGGCTTCTGCTTCACTTCCGCGCGCATTTCGCCTAAGAGCCACTGGATCCGGAAAATTCCCATCATGTGCAGACCGAGGACGATGATGACGGCGCCCCCCACCATGCCGAGCAGCCGCTTGTATTGTTGCAGGTAATAGCCGACCATCGTCGCCGCGGCGCCCAGCAGGACAAAAACCGTGGAAAAGCCGAGGACAAAGAAGAGAGAGGTGATCGCCACCCGCCGGGTCTGATCCTTTGGGGTCTCCTGATTCTTGAACTTAGAGACGTTGATTCCGCTTATGAAAGACAGGTATCCGGGGACGATCGGAAGCACGCACGGGGAAATGAAAGAAACGATTCCCGCCATGAATGCGGTAAATAGGGATACAGATTCACTCATGACGGTCTATTGGTCCTCGAAGGGCGGGAAGAGGCGCCGCGGCGTCGCACGCTTCATGGCGTGCGCCATTGCTCTGGGCTTGGGGATGTTAGCGAACGGGCACGCGCAGCCCGTAGGCGAGCTCGCACTGAACGAGGTCATCCGCGGATTCGAAGCGGCGTTGCGCCAGAAGGACATGGAACGGGCCCTCGCGGTGTGGCAGTTTGAAACGCCGGCGCATCGGACCGCCGAAGAAGCTGCGCTCCGAGGAGTTTTCTCTTCGCAGCAATTGGCCCTCACCTCCGACCCACCCTCCCCGAGCGCCGACGGTCAGACCGCGGCCACGCTCAGCACCCTGGCCCTGATCTCGGAACCAAGAGGCGCCGTCGAACAATGGGGTCTTCTCTGGAAGCGCACCGCCGCCGGATGGCGGCTCTTCTCGAAAGAGATCTTCGGCGGCTTCGATGGCCTTGTCCACCTGACTCTCCAGGAGGAGGGTTTCGTGGCCGCCGGGCAGACCATTGAACTGGAAGATTTCTCCCTCAAAATGATCGAAGGGACATTTTTCCTGAACACCCAGGAAGCGGGACCCACGGCCCTCGTCTTCGTCGGGAAAGGCCGGGTCACGTTCACGCCCCGGCCCCGCACGGAACGGGGGCAGATGAAGATCTTCGCGAAGAGCGAAGTCCTGGATGACGAGGTTTCCCAAGCCTTCCTGCGGCTTCACCCCGCCGACCTCTATCGAACGCTGCGGCCCGGTTTATTCGTGGACGATCCGCAGAGCGCCTCGCGGCGGGGCAAGGCTCTTGAGTTTTTCGAGGGACACAAAGGGGACGCGTTCGTGCTTGACTCGCTGGTCGAAGGCGCGCCCTGGTGGCTTCTTCCCGGGCTCGGAGACGCCGCGATTGTGTTTGAAGCGAAGCGGTTCGGCTTACTCACCCTTTCCCTCAGCACCTTCGAGACGGAGGGGGTGAACCTCTTCAATCGGACCACAAAGCGGCAGATTTGTGTCTATCCCAGAGCCGACGCCGTTACCCCAGCCGACTATGCCGAGCTGGCCCTGGACGTCATCCATCACGACCTTTCGCTGTCCCTCAAACCGGAGACCTTCGACCTCATCGGCCGCGACACTCTCGCTATCGATGTCGGCGCCTCCGTGACGGCTTTCCGTTTCCGCCTGGACGATGACCTTCAAGTGCGTTCCGTGCGGTCTTTGGAGGCTGGCCGCCACCTCTTCTTCCGCGTGCGCGGACAGAACAGCGTCCTGGTCTCGATGGGATCTCTCGCGGGCCGGGTGGGGCGTCTCAATCTAACCGTGGACTACATTGGAC
>JANLWV010000034.1:0-3770 GCA_031364765.1 Vicinamibacteria bacterium | reverse complement strand
GCTTTGAGGCCGTCGAGGCGGGCCCCGACGCCGCGCTGCAAGTCGAGCTGCTTCTGGAAGAGATCGCGCATCTGGCTCTTCGCGCCGCCTTCGTTCAGGGACGGCGGCCCGAGGGCGGCGATCTTCGCGACGAGCCGCTCGGCTTCCAAAGGATCCACGGCTCCGGCGAGGGCCGCGATTTCCCCGTCGAGGCCCGCCATCGCGCGGGCCAGGTCAAGGGCGGTTTCGCGGGCCCTCTCGCCCAGGGCCTGCGATTCGCCGGTCAAGCGCGACACCGCGGTGGAGATTGCGGAGGCCAGATCGCGCGCTGAAGTTGGGGCGACGCGACCCCCACGAGCGGGATCGGGGCCTTCGGGGAGAAGCAACACGGCGACTTCCGGCTTCGACCAGAACGACGAACGCGCGGTGTCCCGCAAGAGCATAGCGTTGGTCACGTGGCGATTCGACTTGCGGCGCGCGGCCGAGCGACCCCATCGTCCAGCCGAGAGCAGAAGGGCGCCCCAAAGACCCACCATAGTCAAGGCGAGCGAGAACACGGCTATGCGCGCGACGCCGGGAAGCTGGTCGGAGGCTCTCTGCGCCGCGTTCTTTTGCCCCGTTCTCCGATAGGCATCCTCCGAGTTCAAGACGATGAACTGCGGCGGCCCGAGCGTCACGTAGAGAACAGCCAAAGCCCAGAAGGCGGCCCGAGCCCGCCGCAAGTCTGGCGGCAGGCGGCGCCAAACATCGCCTTGGAGCCGCAAGCGGTTCGGATACCAGCCAACCCACCACGAGGGTTTTGAGAACGCGAAGCCGAAGACCTCCCGCCACGACCGTCCGTCCCGACGACGTTGAACTATCACGTAGGCCCAAAGCAGGGCCGCGAAACCTGTGCCCATGAAAACGGCCTCCCACGGCGGCTGGAAGCTCGCAGGATCGGGATCCGCCGGCTGCGTCGCAAGGTGGATGCCCACAAGAAAAGACAAGTAGAGGGCGAGGCCGAGGACCTGAGTATCGCGTCTCACCTCGAGCATTTCCTCGGGAAGGCCGTCACCCTCTTTGACCGTGATCGCGTCTTTGAGACTTCGGGCGTCCGGCCATCGCTGATCGCGGTCTTTAGCGAGGCAACGGGTGAGGGCGGTCGCCATCTCGACCGGGATTTCCGGTGCGAGCGATTTGAGAGCCGGGGCCTCCTTCGTGATGTGCTGAACCATGATGTCGCCCGCGGTCGGGCCGTCGAACGGCAGCCGCCCGGCGAGCATCGCGTAGCCCATCACTCCGAGCGAGTAGATGTCGGTCCGGTGGTCGATGTCGGCCTTGCCCTGCGCCTGCTCGGGTGACATGTACTGGGGTGTCCCGAGAACGCTGCCGATCTCGGTCATGGTCTGTCCCGCGCCGAGGGCCTTCGCCACGCCAAAGTCCATCAGCATCGCTCGGCCCGTTCCCTCCTCCAGCAGAACGTTGTCGGGTTTGATGTCGCGATGGACGATGCCGAGCTTGTGCGCGTAGTCGAGGGCGTCGGCGATCTCGATCAGGATCCGTCGCGATTCTTCGACGGGCAGTCGGCCCTCACGCTTCAGACGCGCGGCAAGCGACTCGCCCTTGATGTAACCCATCACGAAATAGAGCGTGCCGTCCACATCGCCGAAGGTGTAGAGCGGGACGATGTTGGGGTGAGAGAGCCTCGCCGCAGTCCGCGCTTCGCGGCGAAACCGGTCGCGGCTGTCCTGTGTTGCGCCGCGGTCGGGGGGCAGGACCTTGATCGCGACTTCGCGTTCGAGGGCCGCCTCGGTGGCGAGATAGACGACGCCCATGCCGCCCTTACCGAGCAGACGGGACACTTCATACTGTCGTCCAAGCGCGAGCCTCAGTGCCTCGCGCAGCGGGTCTGAGGGCGCAGCGGGTGCGGTGGCGGGGGCAGGCGCGCCGCAACGCGCGCAGAAGCAGGCCTCATCAGCGAGCGGCGCTTTGCAGGAAGGACAATCCATTTGGCGCGAGTGTACCGCCGTCGCCCGAGGCTGTCGCGCTATTCCAGCGCCTTCCCCTTCGTCTCCGGCAGGGCCAGCGCGAGGATCGCCGCGGTCAGGAAGGCGGCGGCAGAAGAAGGAACGCCGCGAAGAAAGAGTGCTCCTTTGCGATCGCGCCGACAACGAAGGGCGCTATCGCCGAGAAACCGCGGCCGATGTTGTAGGTGAGCCCCATCACCGACGCGCGGATCTCGGTGGGGAAGAGCTCCGACGCTATCGCGGCGAAGCCGGAGAAGTAGCCGGTGCCGAAGAAGCCGGCGAGAGGGCCGAGGATCAGGAGCGTGGTCAGGCTCCTGGTCATCCCGAACACCGGTACCAGGATCGCGGCCATGACCAGATAGAAAACGTAGCTCTTCCTGCGCCCGAACTTGGTGAGTGAATTGAGGAGGCCGGCCTGGGGCTTACTCATGCCCAGGGACACCACCAGCTCCGCGAGCACCATCGAATAGAGCATCACGTCCATGGCGTCGAGCATCCAGCCGAGCCCGCCGGCGATCAGGGAGCGGCGCTCCGCGGTGGTCACCTGGGCCGGCCACTCCAGCCCGAACACGCGTCTCGTCGTGGCGTCGCTGGTCATGAGGAGGCCGCGACCCTGCTCGTTTCGCCGCCCCCCTCGAACCTTTTCGCCTCCGCGTTCGTCTATCTCGGTAGCCCCTCCTCCCCGAACCGGTACTGTTTTTTGAACACGATTCCGAGGATTTTCCGAATGATCGCTGAGACCTTCGCCCAGGACCTTCGCATCGGACTCCGCGTCCTCGCCAAAGACAAGAGCTTCTGCGCCCTGTCCGTCTTCGTGCTGGCCCTCGGCATCTGCGCGGTGACCACGATGTTCACCACCGTGAACGCCACCATCATTCGGGGGTTCTCCTTCCCGAACAGCGACCGCATGACGAACGTGACCTTCGTCGATCCGACCACCCAGTCGCCCTTTGGCGCCAACAATCAGACGTACGCGATGGACTTCGAGGAGTTCCGGACCGAGCAGAAGTCCTTCGAACTGATGGCCGCCTACCTGAACGGATCGACGGTCAATCTGACCGCGGACGGCGAGCCTCGACGGTACACCGGGGCCTACATGACGGAAGACTTTCTCCGCATTCTGGGAGTTCATCCTGCCCTGGGCCGCGACCTCACCGCGGAAGACAACAAGCCCGGAGCTCCCAAGGTCCTCATCCTCAGCCACGGCGTCTGGCAGCGGGACTTCGGCGGCTCGACGAGCATCGTGGGCAAGGATGTGCGCCTTAACGGGAAACCCGCCACCATCATCGGCGTGATGCCCCAGGGGTTCGGTTTTCCGAACAATGAAGAGATGTGGATTCCGCTCTACAGCGAGTTTCCTGTCAGGCCGAGGAACGACCCGCTGGCCAACAGCCCGGCCGTTCTCGGTCTGATCCGGAAGGATGTCTCGATCGACCAGGCCCAGGCGGAGTTCGCTGCTTTCGCCCGCCGGTTCGCGTCCGCCTACCCCGACACCAACAAGCAGTTCAACGACGCGCTGGTCGAGCCGCTCATCAAGACCATGACGCCTCTGCCCGTGCGCGGCATGCTGCTCACCATGCTGGCCTTTGGCGTGGGCGTCCTGCTGATCGCGTGCGTCAATGTGATGAATATGCAGTTCGCCCGGGCTACGGTCCGGCTCAAGGAACTGGCGATTCGCTCTTCCTTGGGCGCCACGCGGATTCGGCTGATCCGGCAGATGTTGACCGAGAGCCTGTTGGTGGCCAGCCTGGGAGCCGTGCTGGGCATCGGCCTTGCCTACCTGTC
>JANLWV010000267.1:0-9585 GCA_031364765.1 Vicinamibacteria bacterium | reverse complement strand
CAGCAGCGGGATTTCGCCCGGGTCGTCGCTCCCGTCGGCATCCATGAACACCACGACGTCGCTCGGCCTTGTCGCGGCGATCCCCGCGAGACAGGCCCGCCCGTAACCGCGCCTCGGTTCGCTCACCAGGGTCACCCCCCCAGCACGCGCGCATTCGGCGGTCTCGTCGGTGGAACCGTTGTCCACCACCACGATATCGAAAGGCGCTTCGAAAGAGGGTGCGGCCACGCGCCGGATATCGCTCACGACATCTCCAATCGTGGCCGCTTCGTTCCACGCGGGGATGACGATCGAAACCCGCAGCGCCGACTTCAAGATGCGGCATTGTAGGGGGCTTCGCCGACCCCTCCAAAGCCGATTCGACCCCATCGACTTCCCCGTTAGACTCTTTCGCGGATGAACACAATAACGGCCTCTCGACTCTCCTCCCGTCTGGCTCTCATTCTTGTTCTGGTCACTCTGGCTCTACCCGCCGGAGCACAGCCGCAGCAGCAGGCTCCGGTCACCGGTGACATTCTGGTCCGCCACGAGTGGAACGACGGCTTCTTCAGCAAGCCGGATCCTGTTCCTTCAAACCGAACGCGGTTTCAGATCCGCCCGCGCTTCGAGGTGGAAACGCAGATCCTTCGCATGGGCCTGGGAGCCGACATCAATTATTCGAAGGACAACAACGTCAAGCCCAAGGACATCCCCCTGCCCCTGGCGTTGATCCGCGACAACTATGACTCACGGAGCATCCGCCTGGATCTTGCCTACCTCGGCCTCAACCTCTCCTCCGCCATCAAGCTGGACGCCGGGCGGATGATGATGCCGTTCCGGCTCACCGATATGATCTGGGACCGCGACCTCAAGATCCAGGGAGCATCGGCTACATGGACGATTCACCAGGGAGCCACCGGCGAACCCACCGCGAGAGTTTCGGGGATTTATTCACGAGGCAGCCACGTGTTCATCGATTCGGTGGACGCCGAGGGTTGGAGCATCGGCGCCGGCGTGACCCTCAAAGGCGGCTCGCTCGATCTCGGTTTCGGATCGTCGAAGAGGGTGGACCTCTCTGGAAGTTATCTGGTGTTCGAGAAACTTGAGAATCTTGAGCTGATGATCCGGCGCCAGAACACACGCGTGAACGGCGCGCTCACCCGGGAGTACCAGGTGGTCGACGTCGCTTTGCGTTTTCGCACCGACAAGCCGTTCCCGATGCAGCTCGTCGTCGATGGCGCCACCAACCGGAAGGCCCCGGATCAGAAGAACGGTTTCTGGGCCGCTCTCGTGCTCGGTTCTCTCCGCGACAACCGCTTCCGGGCCGAGTACACCTACGCGAAGATGGATAAAGACGTGACCGTGGCCGCTTATGCGGGCGACGATTTCTTCTGGGGCACGGGCTGGCTCGGCCATCGCGCGGAGATCGCCTTCGCCCAGTCACCAAAGTCTTCGTTCCATGTGATCGGCCAGATGCAGCAGTTCAAGGAAGCGCCGAACGTGGCGGAGCGCACCAACTGGCTCAAGCGTTTGCGCCTCGAAGCGCGACGCACGTTCTAGTTAACCCGCTGAGTAGGTTGGAGACGTGATGGTCCCGAGGGGCGGCCACTACAGCAATGTCGGAACGCTACCCATCGCCGAGCCTCACTTCTCCGTCAGTTCGATGACTCCCCGCCAGTCCTTGGGAGGGTGTCGCCGGTACTGCTCGGCAAGCACCTTCAGGTAGCGAGCCGGCCGGTCCCGGCTCGGAAGGCCGTCGAGTGCTTCGTAGGCGTCCTCCCACGCGCCCCTCTCGAAGGCCAAGAGGCAACGGGCGAACGCCGCCGCTCGCCCGGGGTTGCCGGGCGGCGGCACGAGCTCGAAGAGATCGAGCGCCGTCGTCATCCCGGCCGGCTGAAAGCGCCCGATTCGCAACGTCGCCGCCACGTCCGCCGAGACTCGCTCCGCCACCTCGCTGCTGATCAGGAGGGGCACCTCGATCGCCTTCGTGATCCCCTCGATGCGGGAGGATTGATTCACCACCGGTCCGAGGATGCTGAACGAGAACACCTGATCGGAGCCCATCGCCCCGACCACGAGTTCTCCGGTATGGAGTCCGATCCCGCACTGCCACCCACCGGGAAGCCGGGCGAGCGTGTCGACCATGCGTAGCGCCGCTCGGCAGGCGCGGTCGACGTGGTGCGGATCAGGAAAGGGCACGTTCCAGCAGGCGATGATCCCGTCGCCAACGTAATGAAGCACCACACCGTTCTCCGCGAAGATCTCCGCCGTCATCGCCGTCATCACCGTACGCAGCTCGGAGAGCAGGCCGAGGATTTTGTCGTTTCGGCCTTCGGAGCGGCTGGAGAACCCGCGAATGTCGAAGAACATCACGGTGCTCTCGCACACTCTCGGTTCGAGATCCTTGGGGTTCTCCGATTGAACGATCCGCTCGATGACCGGCCCGGAGAAGAAGCGGGCCATACTTCGCCGACGCTCCTGCTCGGCTCGCAGATCGCTCTGCAGCGCGCGGCGTTCGGCTTCGTACAGCTGCGCGCGAGTCTCGGAGAGCGCTTTCTCCTGCAGCCGCAGGCGAATCGAGTTGCGCGCCCGGGTGACGAGCTCGTCGGCGTTGAAGGGTTTCACGAGGTAGTCGTCGGCGCCATGCCCCAGGCCCTCGAGCTTCGGGCCCATCTCGCCCTTCGCGGAGAGCAGGATGATCGGCGTGCGCGAGAGCGGTCCGAGATCCTTCTTGATCGCGGCGCAGAGCTCGTAGCCGGTCATGCGCGGCATCATCACGTCCGACACGATCAGGTCGGGATGGATCTTGCGCGCGATCTGGAGCGCCTCGAGGCCGTCCCTCGCGGTTCTGACCTTGTACTTGTCCTTGAGCAGATGCGCGACGAAACGCCGCATGTCGGGCACGTCGTCAACGACGAGGACGGTCGCGCCCTCGGTGCGCATCTCGGCGATGGGCACCACCGGTCCTTCGGCCTCGCGGGCGGGCCACACCTCGTCCGGGTTCGGGACAGGGACGTCCCCCGTCACTTCGTCGACGACTTCCTCGTCGCTCTCCGAGCGGATGTCCGCAAGCGTCGCCGCGGGGATGTTGCTCGGCTCCTCGGAGGCGCCCGCGATGATCGAGTCGGCCGGAAGGTGGGCGCTGCCGGTGGGGATGATGACATGGAAGGTGGTGCCTTTGCCGAGCTCGCTGTCGACACCCACGCTGCCGCCGTGGAGGGTCACATACTCCTTCACCATCGCGAGACCGATGCCGGTTCCCTCGTAGCGGCGCTTCGCGCTCGAATCGACCTGCATGAAACGCTTGAAGAGCTTCGAAATGCCGGCGGCGGGAATGCCGATGCCGGAGTCCGCGACGTCGAGGATCGCGCGATCGCCGTCGATGCGGAGCTTGATCATGATCTTGCCGCCGTCGGGCGTGAACTTGAATGCATTCGAGAGGAGATTCATGACGATCTTCTCGAATTTGTCGCGGTCGAGGAACAGCTTCGTCTCACGCTGCGGGAGGTCGAGGGTGAGCGCGATCTTGCGGGACTCGACCGCGGAGTGGAGGCTGCCGACGTAGAACCTCAGCGCCTGGGAGACCTCCATCTCCTGGAAGCTCGCGGTCATCTTTCCCGCGTCGATCTTCGCGAAGTCGAGGAGGTTGTTGATCAGCTTCAGGAGGCGGAGCTGATTGTTGTAGATCACCTCGAGGTGGCGATCGCGATCCTCCGTCTTGATCGTCGCCGCGCGATTGATGATCTCCTCGAGGGGCCCGATCGAGAGGGTGAGCGGCGTGCGCAGCTCGTGGGAGACGTTCGCGAAGAACAGCGACTTCGCGTTGTCGAGCTCTTCGAGATCCTTGAGCGCCCGAGCGAGCTCCTGGGTTCGCTCCTTCACGCGCAGGTCGAGGAGGTTCTTCTCCTCGGCGAGGGCGCGGTGGCTGAGCGCGCCGTTGATGGCGGCCGTCGCCTGGGCGGAGAGGTTCGCGAGACCGGACGCGGAGTGGAGGTTCGTGACCGAGATGTACAGACCCGCATCGCCGCCGATCTGGTTGTCGACGCGCTTGTGCGGCGAATTCGCGGCCGCGAGGAAGCCGAGCAGTTTGTTGTCCTCGCCGGTGAGCGGGTAACCGATGAACTCGCCGGCGCCGATCGACTGCGCGAACTCGTCGTAATCGGGATTCGGCAGCTCGGGCGAGTAGACGACCTTCTTCTGCTCGAAAATGTTCTTCGCGAGCGGATGCGTAGCACCATCGATGAGGATCGAGCCGAGGCGGTCGGCGGACCCATCGCCGTAGAATCCGTCGTGCAGGTAGACGGTGAGGAACCCCGTCTTCGTGAGATCGAGAAGGAGGACGCTCTTCTCGTAGCCCAGCTCGTAGAGAATGAAATTTACGACGTGGCTCGCGATCTCTTTCAGCACGAAGGTGCTGTTGATCTTCAGGCCGAGCTCATGGAGCTTTCCGAAAACCTGGAGCTGATGATCGAGATCGTTCTGCGTGCGGTGGAGCCGCGCCTCGGTGCGGACGAGCTGCTTGACCTGCTCTCCCAGTCGCTCGTTCTCGGCGATGGCTTCCGGCAACGACCGAGCGGAGCCGGCCTCGACCCCATTCCGCTCGTCGGTTTTCTTGTCGCCGCTTTCCGAAGGCATCGTTCTCCGTCAGGGGGTCGCCCCGCCGTGGTTACGCGACTGCCGCGACGACCGACGTGTAGTTGTGGAAATGGTTCTTGTCGCCGATCGGAGCAATCTCGCCGTAGGCGTAGAAGCCAACCCACGGAATCTTGCGCCCGAACTTCGCCTGGAGCTTGTCGAGGAGCTGCATCTTCTCCTCTTCGCGGAACATATTCTTTCCGCGCCCCATGCACTCGATCTGGATCACGGCCGACGGCGTCTTGCCGCCGAGCGACGTCTCCATGCGACCGATCAGCTCGTCGAGACCCTTCATCATCTTTTCGGGATCCCGTCGCGTCATCCAGATCTTCGTCCCCGGCTTGACCTCGGTGTAGAGCGAGATGGAGCCCTTTGCATCGTCGCGAGCGGGAATCACGCGGATGATGTACTCGTCTCCCTGATACTCGGCGACGTCCTTCGGCGCCTTGAAGCCCAGACAGAGGGAGATCATGGAGAGGTTGAAATTCGTGATCTCACCCTGCGAGAGGTACTCCTCCATGACCTTCGTCGCCGGCTTGCCGTCGATCTCATAGATCACGTTGCCTTCACACTTGGTGATCGTGCGCTCGGCGCCAATGGCCGAGCACCCGTGGCTGACGTCTGTCGCGAGCGTTCCCTCGCCGTAGAGCATGGCGCAGCTGACGCCATCGGAATAGACCTCGCTGTTGTGGTACTGGTAGGTTCTCGTCTGGGTGAAATTGTCGCCCGCGGTTCCACCGACCATCTTGAGCGGCTTCTTTAGCTGGAGGACGCCGTTGAAGCCCTCGTTGAACTTGTCGAAGTTGAAGGTGAGTCCATCCGCGAGGGTGAAGAGCGCCTGCGCATCCCCGGGGACTTCGCCGATCGCCGTCGCGATCGACGCGCCTACGGCCTTCGAATCTTCCTTGAGGCCCGTCGCCTTGAAGTTCTTGAACTTGAGATCATCCGACTTCCAAACCATGAGCGAGACGGCGTGATTGGACTCGTTGCCGAAGCTCTGCGCGATGACGCCTTCCCCCGAACATCCGGAGAGAGGGACGTTGCCCGTCGCCTTGCGGACGGCATTCACGATGACTTGCTGGTCGTAGCCGACCGTTGCAAACATCATTACGAAGTCGCACGCAGTGAGCCCGGCTTCTTTCAGCGCTGCTTCGGCGGCTAACTTGCCCGCCTGCTCCGGATTGCGATGGTTGCTATGACCTACGCCTGCCTTGACCGCCATGATTCGTTCTCCTTCCCGCGATTGATTCGAAACCGTGCCCGGCCATTCCGGAGCGGGTCTCCGGGCGCATGTGTCCAGTGGATACCGCCAAGCGCGGGCTTGGTCAAGAGAAGCGTCATGATGCAGTAGCGATTCCCGGTGACGCTCGAACAATAGCAGCTCTGTCCGAGACGAGGGCGACGGAACTCATGGGGAGAGGGTTCGCACTCATCCCTCTGACCTAGTAGCGGCGACCCTTGTGGTCGCCCGCCCGTGCTCTACCGGGCGATGGCGAGGAGGTTGGAAAGGCCTTCGGGTTCGTGGTCGAACTGAATGCCGGTTTGGTAGGACAGACCTTCAAGGCGCGTCCACATCACCTTTCCCACGCCGTCGACGGTCAGAACCGGCTCGTCGGCCATCCGGAACTCAACCCGAACCGATACCTTCCGGTCTCGTGGGAGATCCTCGCCCGTCCGCAGTCGACAGCCGAGGCGAGAGAGATCCATGGCGGTGGCCGGACGCCAGTCGCCGGGAGTGGCCGCATACGAGACGCCCAGGCGGCACGCGATCCGCGCGGTGATACGACGGTTCGGACGTTTGATGGGCCCGGAACTGGCGGGCCTGGCAGTTCCCTGGGTCGCAGGCTTCAGCGCCATAGTTTTCTTCTGATGACCGGTGATTTGGAAATGGGGGAGCGGATACTCTAGCCCAAGAGGGCTCGATGGGCGGCAACATGCGCACACTTTTTGGGGCCGACTCATCCGGGGAGCCACCGACGCGGTCGAGAAGCGCTAAAATCCGCGGCCCATGTCATGCCACGTTTACCGTAATCTTGGCGCTCTCGGTCTGGCCGCCATGCTTCCCGCCTGCGGCGGCTCGGGGGCTGGTCCCTCCCCGGCCCCTACCCCCACCCCAAGGGCGACCCAGGGGGTCACGTTCACCGCCTTCCTGGACGAAAACGAGAATCGCGTCTTCGACATCAACGAGGGAACCCGGATACCGAACGTCGAAATTGCGGTGGGCACGGTCAAGGGGAGGACTGCGGCCTTGACCGGTCAGGCCATGCTTCAGGTTCCTGAGGGAACCCAGACCCTGGAGGTCACCGCGACCAGTTTGCCCCCCTTCTATCGGCCGCCCGCCGCCGCCACGTTCACGGTTCCTCCGGCCGGCCCGGTGATGGTGCCGATCACACTTCCCCGGGGTTCGAATCGCGTGAACGTCTACATGGCCTTCGGCGACAGCATCACGTACGGCGAACCCGGGGTGGGGGACGGCAACGGCTACCGGCAGATTCTCGAGACCATGCTCCGAGCTCACTTCGGATCCGCGGAAGTCGCCAACGAGGGCCGGGACGGCACGGAATCAAGTTTCGGGGCCGAAATAATCGGCGCGAGGCTCGCCAGTGCTCAACCTTCGTTTACCTTGATCCACTACGGAACCAACGACTGGAACCTCTCCGCCTGCCGGGAGCTTCCCTGTTTTACGACCCCGAGCCTGAGGTTCATTGTTCAGCAGGTCAACCGCAGCCGCGGTCATGCTTTTCTCGCCACCATCATTCCCACCAACACGGGCTACGACTCTCGCGCGCCGGAGTCGCGCAACGATTGGGTGGCGCAGCAGAACGTCTACATCAAGCAGGTCGCCGATGAAGAGGGGGCCGTTCTCGTCGACTTGAACGCCGCGTTCCTCCGCTCGGGGCGCGCGCTGCCCTCCCTCTTCGTGGATCACGTCCACCCGGCGGCGCCCGGCTACGAGATCATGGCCCAGACGTGGTTCGACGCGATCACCAGGGCGTACTCGAAGATCCTCGCTGATTTCTAGGGTGGGACTAAATTCTGAAGCCCGGGCCCGAGGGTATGAGGCCGGCTTCGGTCAAGGCCCCGGCCAACACGCCCGCGTTCAGCGGCTCGTTTGATGTTTCATGGCCGATGATACGCAGCGCGTGACGGCGCATCCAGGCGACGATGGCCAGAGCGCTCAGCCGGCCAAGACGGGCCCGTTCGGATTCGGCTTCCGGCAAGCGCACGATCAGGCGGGCGCCATCGCCGAAGAGAAGGGCGGTGAGTTCGCCGTCCGCGACCGCGATGTGAGTGTGCGCGCGTCGTTCGCCCCGGCCTTCGCACCAGGCGGGCCAGGGCAGGGTAAAGCCGAAGGGGTGCGCCGGATCGGTAGCGGCGAGAACCGCCGCCCGATCCCTCGTCTCGCCTTCCTTCAGTTCGCGCATGCGATCGACGGCTACCGGGTCCGCGAACTGGAGGGCGCCGAGGCCTGCGATGAAGTAGCCACGACGGATCTGGCCCCGCTCTTCAAGCGCGCGGAGAATCGGATAGACCGTGCCGAAGCCCCCCTCCCTCGCTTCCGCGCTGATGGCCTCGCGGGTGAGGACTCCATGCCGCGAAAACCACTGTTCCAAAGTAGCGAGCCGGCTCTCCATCGACTCACCGCCGCAATGCGGCTCGAGCCGGGAGAACCGCCCCACGCCGTCTGGGGGGATGTCGAGCCGCGACCGGTAGCGCCTGATCTGCGAGGCCACGAATCGCCGGCCCGGCATCCGGGCCGGATCACGGACGCGCGCTCGCAAAGCGGCCGCTGAATCGCTCGTGACTTCTCCATTCCAGAATAGATCCCACAGGGCATCCACCAGGTCGGTTCGGCGGAGGCCCGGGCAGGCCGTCTCGATCTCAGGCAGGAAGAGAGCGCCCTTCGCTTGAAGGACGGATCTCACGCGGACGTGTTGATCGCCATGAAGGGGCTTCTGCGGCGCACGTCCGAGGAGGACGCGATCGGGAGCCAGATACAGGGCGACTTTTCCGTCACGCGCGCCGAGAGAGCCCCGTCCTTCGAGCACAACCTCGCCTCGCGCCACCAACAGATCGAGATCCTGCGGTTTGTAGTCGGGAACGCGGAGAGCCAGGATGTCGGTCTCCAACACCGAGGCAGGCAGAGGACAGCCTTGAAGCTGGTCAATAGCGGAGATCAGGGCGACACCGAGGTCGTCGCCCGAAGCGCCTTCCTCGCCGACCGCATGCCAGACGGCGAGGAAACGCGCGTAGTCCCGGCCCTCCACCGGGTTGACTCCGCCCCGAGCCTTGGCCAGCGACAGCTTTCGAATCCGTCGCAACGCGTCCACCTCGCACCATTCGGTATCTGAGGGCGAGTGCCTGAACGGCCCACGGATCAGGCGACCTCGATGCTCCAGGGTCTCGAGTTCGCCGAGGGAGCAGGCCGGCGTCAGTCCAAATCGCGATGAGAGATCGGCGGTGGTGAACGGGCCGCGGGTCCGGGCGAAGCGCTCGACGACCGCGCTGAGGCCCCCTTCCGGGTGGTCAAGAAACACGGCCGGGACGCCCCCCGGCAACAGGATTGCGAGCGCGTCTCGATAGAGAGCGGCGTCCTCGACCGCCACCAGGCGACGCTCGCCGGCGATCTCCAGCTCGACGACTCGGTTCTCCTTGAGCAGCGCCTCCGCGTACTTCGCCACCTCGGCGTCGGCGGCGCGCGCCGCAATCTCCGGAAGAGAAAGATCGCCCAGCCGCAGCAGCGCCTCGTGCAGGCCATCCGCGGTTCTTATCCGGCGCGGCGGAGTCAGGGCTTGGAGCTCATCGTGAATCTGGATGATCGCGGCGCCATCCAGAAGGTCCTGGAACGCGGTCTCTCCCAGCAGGGCCTGAAGCTGGGTTTCGTCGATCGACAGAGCGTGGGCGCGACGTTCGGCGAGGGGCGCATCGTCGTCGTACATGACGGTGGCGACGTAGCCGAAGAGGAGTGCG